>JAGUZM010000514.1 GCA_020060805.1 Deltaproteobacteria bacterium
CGGGTAGAGGTGGTGGTCTATGAAATAAGGGTCTTTGAGGGCGACCTCCTCGAGGCGCATTGCGATATCGAGCAGCGGGTCATGGCGCTTCAGGTTGTGAAGCACCCGGTCGCAGACCTTTTTCATGATGATGGCTCTCGGGTCGTAGGTCTTATAGACCCGGTGTCCGAACCCCATGAGCCGGAAAGGGTCGTTTTTGTCCTTCGCCCTGGCTACAAAAGGAGCGACGTCACCCCCATGCGCCTGGATCGCCGTCAGCATTTCCACCACCGCCTGATTCGCCCCGCCGTGCAGGGGGCCCCACAGGGCGCAGATGCCTGCGGATATGGCTGCATAAAGATGCACCCTGGAACTCCCCACGAGCCGGACGGCGGCCGTGGAGCTGTTCTGCTCGTGGTCTGCATGAAGGATCCAGAAAACATTCAGGGCAGTTACCACGTCGGGATCGATTTCGTAGGGGCGGACAGGGGAGTAGAACATCATGTTCAGGAAGTTGGCCGCGTACAAGAGGTCAGGCCTGGGAAAGACGACCGTATGCCCCCTGGAAATCTTGTAGGACATGGCGGCCATGGTCCTCACCTTGGAAAGGAGCCTGGCGAAAGCGACATTCGTCTCTTCTTCTTCGGTTCGCTCGGGGAGCTCCGGGTAGAAGGCGCGCATCGCGTTGACCATGGAGGAAAGAATGCCCATGGGGTGGGCTCTCCGGGGGAAGTTCTGGAAGAACTCCCTCATGTCCTCATGGACCAGGGAATGGTCGTTGAGCATGACCGAGAAACGGGTCAATTCCCTGCGGGTGGGGAGTTCCCCGTTGATCAGGAGATAGGCCGTCTCTACGAAGGTGGAATGTTCCGCGAGCTGTTCGACCGCATATCCCCTGTAGCGGAGGACACCTTTCTCCCCGTTCATGAAAGTGATGCTGCTTTTGCAGCTCCCGGTGTTGGCATAGCCGGGGTCGAGGGTGATGAGACCCGTCATCTGTCGTAACTTAGAGATATCGATCGCCCTTTCCCCTTCGGTTCCGACAACGATAGGTAGCTCAAAAGTCTTGCCGTCCACGATGAGTTTTGCCTTCTGCTCCATACTTCTCACTCCTTGGGAATCTTCGTTCTTTCTAAAATCTCCATCTCTGGTGGAGGACCCGGATCGATTCCACCGATCCGGGTACAAAAAGCCTTCTATAAAAAGTTCCCCTCCCCTGGTGGGAGGGGTTAGGGGAGGGGGTACAGTGCTAGGATCTCATATTCCCTTATCTCCCTTTTCTCGCCCCGGACCCAACCGAGGGCAACAGGAATAACGTTACATGCCTGAGTTAGAAAGGGTAACGTATCCATCGCCTTGCCCGATTTCTTGGCTGGGTGTTGTGCCGTAGGCTGGGTGGCCGGGTTGCCGAAGCCGGAGCCCATTAAAGCAGATTTGCGGGTTTTTGCAACAGGTTTGAAGGCGGTGTGCGACATCCGGGTGTAAAGAAGTAAAACAGCCCTTGAATCAGGTTCATTCATCAATATAATCAGAAAAGCCAAAGGGGTTCAAAAGCTTGTGATAAAGAGGGAAAGAAAAAGAGGATTTTCTTTATTTTCCTGGGCAAGGCGCCGCTTTCTCTATGCGAAGGGGCTTGTCATTGCGCTTTCTTTATTCTCTCTCCTTTCTCTCCCGTACCCCGTCGCAGCCAAGAGTATCCTCCTCAACGATTACCGAAAGGGCCTCAGCAAACAGTGGGAGGAGAAATCCTTTAAAGGCCACACCCGGTATGAAGTGACACAGGAGGGCGGGGAGTGGTTCGTCCAGGCGACGAGCAAGGCGTCCGCCTCCGGCCTCTACTACAGAGTGACCTATGACCCGAAAGAGTATCCGTTCCTGGCCTGGCGGTGGAAAGTGAAAAATATCCTCTCCAAGGGGGATGCACGAAAGAAAGATGGGGACGACTACCCGGCCCGGGTCTACGTCGTTTTTTCGTCCTTCTTCTTTTGGAACACGAAAGCGATCAACTATATCTGGGCAAACAGGCTTCCCGCCGGGCAGGCTGTGCCCAATGCGTTCACCTCAAACGCGATGATGATCGCCTTGCAGAGCGGGCCTGGCCGCGCCGGCGAGTGGGTCGAAGAAAAGAGGAACGTCCTGGAGGATTACCGGAAACTTTTCGGAGAAGACCCTCCCAAGGTGAGCGCTGTCGCCATCATGACGGACACGGACAACACCGGCGAAGAGGCGACAGCCTGGTACGGGCCCATCCGAATCCTTGCTGAGCTGCCCTGACGGGCTGTTGCCGGATTACCGGGTGAGGGCGTACTTGTCGACGAGTCTTTCCATCCTGAAATGCTGAAGGAGATCGTGAAACGGGCGGAGGCTCAGGGGATGGTTCTCGAAGCCGAAGAGGTGAGAGGGACAATCGCAGTCCGATGAACCGAAGCCCGAAGGCGACCAGTCCGCGATGCGCGCCATGGCCCCGGCCATGTCGCACTCCAGATCATCCTCCGACCTGACCGGCAGGGCGACGAGAAAATCGGAAACAGCCCTGAGAAAGTCGATGTGCCAGAAAAGCTTTTTCCCCAGCCTTCGGTGCCTTTCGATTCTCCTGGAAAGATTTCTCTTTGCCGATCCCGCGTAAACGTAAAAGCCCTTCCGCAGCCGGACAGGGCCGAGGCTCCCTACGCTCAGTTCATTATCCGCCGGAAGCCGCAGGATGAGCAAGTAGCTCCCCCTGTCGTGGAGTTCCTTTTCCAGAACCTGCCAGGGTACCTGAAGAAGCTTCGCTTCGGAAGGCCGGATGGATAGATCCCTCCTCCATCGGACGGAAACGGGCAGGAAGAGGACCCTCTCCCTTGCATCCGCCATGGCCCTGGCAAATTCGAAGTCCGTGTGAAAATCGGGCAGGAAGAAATCCGGCCGGGCCGTGTGGACGAGGAACAGCACCGCCGTGGCCGAACGTGCGTCGGACATCCGGGCGAGTTCGTGGAGGTGTCTCGTTCCCCTGGAAGTGACCGCATCGGGGAACATCGCCATCCGGTCGCTGAATAGGGTGCACGACTTGACTTCGAGGAGGAGTTCCCGGTTTCCCTTCTTGAGAAGAAAATCAAACCGGCTGTGGCCTACGGTCACTTCGTTCCGGATCACCCGGTACTCCTCGATGCCGGGAATCGCTTTTTCCTCGACGAGGTGCCGAGCCACATCATTGGCGCGAAGGGTGTGAAGAACGATCCTCTGTCCGTCTCTTTCCGCAGCCACGGCGGTGAAGGCAAGGTCCCGGGTCGGATTTTCAACCCCCTCCAGGTAAACAGGCGTGCCGGGAAGGAGCAGCTCCCACAGCCTGCCCGGGTTGGGCAGGAAGGCGTTCACGACCTTTCTGTTGAGGGTGCAGGTGATGGTAAAGCGATTCGGTCTTGAGATGAAAAAAGCCTTCTCCGTCTTTCCGAAGAACTTCAACGCTGCTCCTCCGATTAGCAGTTCAGAAATGAGGGCACCCTTCAGCCATGAAGAGACCTCTGATACTGTAGAGGCCGTAAGCTATAGTGAACGACAAAAGAAAGCTACGACTGTTCGTTAAATCCCCCCTCACCCCCCTTTGGCAAAAGGGGGGCAGGGGGGATTTTGAAAAGCTCCTCAGTGGCCGTTGCTTGGCAATTATGGTGTCCAGTACCGCAACCTAGCTCAGGGTCAAAAGAGACCCGGGGGAAGGACAGCAAAGTATCACCGAAAGGATTTCTTCGTGTCGATCTCAGCCTCGTCATACCCCACGGCGTACTTCTTGCCGTGAGGGACGAGGAAAACGGTCTTCCCCTCTTTCCACGCGCGGTCACAGAGGAGTTTTTTCCCGCTCTTGAAGTGCACGGTCCCGGGCTTGGCATCAGGGAACGGCGGCATCGCTTCAGGACTCTCACGGCCTGGGGGCCTCTCCGATGAACCGGGGCCGGAAGCTCTCTCATCACCCCGGATGACAAGAATCCTTGTCACCACGCTGCCTCTCATCTCCGCCTTGAAGGATGGGGAAGCGGCGGGCAGGTCCGCCAGTTTCATCCGTGCCGGTTTCAGGACCTTTAGGTAATTGACGGGCATCGCGAAAGAGACATCCTTTTCTGAAGCGATGAAGGCCGTGGCGATCCCGATCACCTCACCCTTGAGGTTGAGCACTGGCCCGCCGCTCGATCCCGGGGAGAGGGGGGCCGTGATTTGGAGGAGCTGGAGTTCCTCCGCATGCCTCATTCCGATGACGGACCCGGCTGAGAAGGCCCGCTGCTTTCCGGGTGCGTTTCCGATCAAGACGACCTGATCGTTGGCCTGCACTTTGTCCGAGTCCCCGAGGGAGAGGGCCGCGGAAGACCGCAAGGAGGTTCTGGCAATCGTGAGGTCCACGGCAGGATCATCGTGGGTGACCTCGACGATCTCTCCCTCTTCACCCTTCAGGGTGCGGATGATCGCCCTGGAGGAGCCGGCAAGAACATGATGGCTCGTTGCGATGAGGCCCTCACGGTCGAGAAAAAAACCGCTCCCCGACGACACAGGCTCGCCTCCTTTTCCGAGAGCGACAACGGTGACCACGGAAAGGGCGTGGTTTTCAGCGATGTGAGAAATGGACAACCCACCGGAGGCGTAGCCTTGCGCGAAGAAGACCAACGTGACGGCGATCAAAAGATACCGGGCTGCTAGGATCATTCCCTTAACCCCATGTTGCAGAATAATGTCTGTACTGAAGATGTATACCAGCTATCCCGGGAATTGAAAAGAGAAGAGGGATGCGGATTGACGGCTTTTGCAGAGCATTCTATAGTTCTCTCCATGATCCCACCGCCCCCAGATCCGATCCAGGCGATTCTCGGCCCGGACGGTTTCCTCAGCCGTTCCCTGAGCGGTTTTGAGTTCAGGCCTTCCCAGTCGGACATGGCGCGGCTGATCGAGAAAGCGATCGAGGAGCAAACCCCTGCCGTGGTGGAGGCGGGCACCGGCACGGGCAAAACCATGGGCTATCTCGTCCCCGCGGTGCTGAGCGAAAAGAAGACGGTCATCTCCACAGGGACAAAGAATCTTCAGGATCAGATCTATTCGAGGGATATCCCCCAGCTCTCCAAGGCCATAGGCAGGGATGTTGACGCCCTTCTCATGAAAGGAAGGAAGAACTACCTCTGCCTGCACCGGTTCCATCAGGTTTTCTCCCGTCCCTCTCTGTGGAAAGAGGACCTGGGGAAGGTGAGAAAGAAACTGGAGAAATGGCTGGGTCGGACAGAGTTTGCGGACCGGGGAGAGATCCCGTGGATGAGGGATGATGATCCTCTGTGGGATGCCCTTTCTTCGAGCTCGGATCAATGTCTCGGCACGGACTGTCTTCATTGGGAAGATTGCTACCTGAATGCTCTCCGCCAGGAAGCGGCCCTGGCGAGAATCATCATCGTCAACCATCACCTCTTCTTCGCAGACCTGATGGTGAAAAAGAGAGGGTTCGGGGAAATCATCCCTCGATCCCAGGTCGTTGTCTTTGATGAAGCCCATACGATAGAGGAGATCGCCACGATCTATTTTGGTCTGAGCCTGAGCACCCATCAGCTTGCTGAATTCGTGAGCGATGCGGAGTCGGAAACCGCCCTGTTTCAGGAGAAGGAAAAGAAGCGGCTGAGAGAGAAGCTGGATCTCATCCGGGTGGGATCCATCCGGTTGTTCGATTTTTTCCATGAAGCGGATGAAAGGGGACGACTCAGCGAGGAAGCCCTTCGCAGGATCGAGGCTGAAGCGGCTCGCGACATCGGAGTGGGTTTGATTTATTTCGAGGAGGGCCTGGAGCATGCAAAAGGGGAGTCGGCACCTTTCGCGGCTCTCTCAAAAAGAGCAGCCGAGCTGAGGCAGCGCCTCGGCGAGATCATGGCGGCCGGAGGGGAGAACTGGCTCAAGTGGTATGAGAGAAGAAAAAAGAACCTCACCCTTCATGCCTCGCCCCTGGACATCTCGGAGAGCATGAATGACCTCCTCTACCGCAAAGTGAAAACCGTTGTTTTCGCTTCAGCGACCCTTTCGACGAACAGAAATTTCGCCTACTTCCGCTCGAGGGTCGGTCTACCGGATCCTACAGTGGAGGGCATTTACCCTTCCCATTTCGATTTCGAAAAACAGACCCTCCTGTATGTTCCGAAGAACCTTCCCAATCCGAATGATCCTTCTTTCGCCCAGAGGATTGCCGAACGGATCCTCGACCTCCTCCAAATTTCCGCGGGCCGCGCCCTGGTGCTTTTCACGAGCTACAACAACCTCAACCTGGTTCACCGTGCCCTGGAAGGGCAACTGCCTTACACGCTCTTCAAACAGGGGGAGGCACCCAAGTCGATTCTCCTGGACCGGTTCAGGGAGGATATCCACTCGGTGCTCCTGGCCACAGGCTCTTTCTGGCAGGGTGTGGATGTCCCGGGGGAAGCCCTGAGCTCCCTCATCATCGACAAGCTTCCCTTTGACTCGCCGGGAGATCCCCTGGTGGCGGCGCGCATCGAATCGATCCGAGCCAGGGGAGGGAACCCCTTCATGGATTACCAGCTTCCTTCGGCCATCATCGCCCTGAAACAGGGGCTGGGAAGGCTCATCAGGAGCAGCGCCGACCGTGGGATGCTCTCCGTCCTGGATGTCCGGATGATCGCAGCCAGGTATGGCCGTTTCTTCTTTGAGAGCCTTCCCCCGATCCCCTTGACCCATGACCTCGAGGATATCCGGAAGTTTTTCGATCAGACCGATCACAGGACCTCCGGAGAATGATGAGGCCTCGGAAGATGTCGGGAATTGTCTTGAGTTATGGAGAATCGTGCACTATATTTTCGCCATCCCTGATTTCATCGGACGGTGATATTTTGAGCCCGAAACCGTGGAAACTCATCTCGAGCACAAAGGAGGCGTCTTTCCGCATCTTTGATTTGCGCACGGACCGCGCCCGCTCTCCCCGCACAGACCAGGTTCACGACTTCTACGTCCTGGAATCAACGGACTGGGTCAACGTCATTCCCATCACGCCGGAGAACCAAGTGGTTCTCATCCGGCAATTCAGGCACGGCACCAGGGAGGTGACGCTGGAAATCCCGGGCGGTATCGTGGAACCGGACG
>JAGUZM010000129.1 GCA_020060805.1 Deltaproteobacteria bacterium
ATGCAGATATCCGAGGGGCCCACGTATTGCCGGACATTGCCGGAAGCGACCGTGGAAACCATCACTTTGGGCACACCCACCGGCAGGCTTCTCATCGCCGGGGTCACCAGGGCCGTGCCGCCGCTCCCCCCGGCCGAGATGATGCCGCCCACGTCGCGGCGGCCGGCCATGAAGCGGGTGAAGGCCTGGGCCATGGCCGCCACCGCCGTACCGCGGTCTCCGGTAAACACAGCCCCGATGCCTTCTGGATGGTGTCTGGCCACCTCTGTGGGGCTGATGGCGGCGGGCGAGGGTTTCCGCGAAGTGGAGAGGTCCACCGTGACCGTACGCACCTGTAACCGGTCCAGGCAGGACTTGATGAACAGCAGGTCCGGGGCCTTGGTGTCGAAGGTCCCGACGATGTAAGCGGCCCGGTTGATCGTCTCCGCCACGGACACCTGCAAGACCGGCGGACGGGCCTTGCTCGCCGGGGGTGTGGGCGCCGGGCTCTCCGGCCCCTGGGCCCCTTGAAGGCCGGCTCCGCTCCACAGGGTCGGCGCGGCGGCCCCGACAACGGCTTCGGGGAGTCCTTCCCCTGCCGGTTCCTCGGCCGCCTCCCTCCCCTCCTCCGCGAGGGGTTGCTCCGCGCCGAGCTCGCCGGTGCCAGCGGGAACCCCCAGCAGTTCTTCCAGCAGATGCAGGTTCTCCGCCAGGGTCGCGGCAGGCAGGTCCCGGGCGATTCGGCCGTTGACGAAGACATAGGCGTGATGGGCCAAAGACTGAGCCATCTCCAGGTTCTGCTCGATCAACAGGATGGCCATGCCCCTGGAACTCAGATGGCGGCACACCTCTTCCACCCGTTGGATGACCAACATGGATAAGCCTTCGGAAGGTTCGTCCATCAGCAGCAGCCGCGGGTTGGTGACGAGGGCCCTGCCGATGGCCAGCATCTGCTGTTCTCCGCCGCTCAAGAGGCTGCCGGAGACATGGGCCCTGTCTTTCAATTCCGGGAACAGGCCGTAGACCGTCTCGGGCGACCACTCGGAGATCTCCTGGCCTCGGCGCAAGGCGAAACGCAGGTGTTCATCCACGGTCAGAGAAGGAAACAGCATCCGCCCTTGGGGCACATACCCGATCCCCAGGCCCGCAATCTCGTGGGTGCGCATGTCAACGGTTTCCCGGTCATCGAAAAGGATCGTTCCGGTTCTGGATAAGGGCGGCAGGTTCATCACCGCTTTCAGCAAAGTCGTTTTGCCCATGCCGTTGCGGCCGACGACCACGATCAGTTCCCCGGGGCGTACTTGTAGGTTTATGCCTTGCAGGATGTGGCTTTTGCCGTAGAAGGCGTCGAGCTGTTCTATGTTCAACAGGGGCTCAGGCATGACGGGTATCTTTGGAACGTCGGCTTAGGGTGTAAATCTGCTGAACTTCTTGATTGTTCGCGATCTCCTCGGGGCTTCCGTCGGCGATGATGGCGCCGCGGTGCAGCACGGAAACCTTGTCGGCAATGCTGAAGGCCACGCTGATGTCGTGCTCGATGATGACCACGGTAATCTCTGGCTTGAGGCTCATGATCAGCTCGGTCATGAACCCTCGCTCAGCCACGGAAAGCCCTGCCATGGGTTCGTCCAGGAGCAGTATTCTAGGCTCGTGGGCCAGGGTTATACCCAACTCCAGCTGGCGGTGTTCCCCGTGCGAGAGGTCTTCGACCCTGGTGTCGAGCCTGCCCTCCAGCCCAACCCTTTTCGCGATCTCGACGACGTAGCGGCGTTCGCTTTCGAATTTGCGCCAGGAACGGAACAGCGTGGCAGCCAAAGAGACTTTCTTCTTCCATGTCTGCCAGGAAGCCAGAAACAGGTTCTCCTGGACCGTCAACTGCGAGAACAGGTTGGAAATCTGATAGGTCCTGCCCAGCTGCGAGGCGATGCGCTTTTGCACCGGCTCATGGGTGAGGTCTTTGCCGAACAGCAGGATCCTGCCCTCATCCAGGGAGACCTCACCCGTGACCAGATTGAAAAGGGTTGACTTGCCGGCCCCATTGGGCCCGATCAGCGCGCGGCTCTCCCCAACCATGATGGTGAGGTCGACCTTGTCGACCGCGACGATGCCGCCAAAGGATTTGGATACGTTCTTTAAAACAAGAGCCTGCATCTGCGCGTGTGATCGAGCCCTATGGAGATTTGGCCGTTTCGGGCATGGTGGACATCAGTCCAACCAGCCCTTGTTCTTATTCAGCTTGTCGACATAATCCTTGCCGAAGTATTTTTCGATCTCCTTGAAATAGGAAGCCTTGTCCCCCGGCGGATAGTCCCTGGTGGTTGCCGGGGCCGCCATGTACTTGTCGGCCATGTCAGCGTAAGGGCCGAACCGGGAAACATTCTTATAGGTCTTCACCGCGTCGTTCATCAGCCGGCCGTCCTTCTTGACCACCTTCTTGATGTAGATGTTCTGCACCGGGTTCGCGTACTTGTCGAAATAGAACGGACCGCGGGGCGATTCGTCGGCACTCATCTTCACCTGGCGAAGGGCGGCGATGAATTTCTTGGGATCATCCACCTTCCCGTCAATGGCCTTCATGGCTTTGAAGGCGACATGCACGGCATCGTACCCCTGAACAGCGATCACGTCCGGGTAGTGGCCGTATTTCTTTTTGAAACTCTCCCGGAACTTCTGGTTGGCTGCGGAGGGATTGCCGTCGTAGTAGTGGAGGGAAGAGTACACCCCCAGGGCGGAGTCCCCGAGTTCCGTCAGCATAGAGACGATGGGCACGTTGGCCTGCCCCAGGATCTGGGGATAAGCCTTGTCCAGCCCGAACTGTTTCCACTGTTTGAAAAAAGCAACCACCTGGGCGCCACCGGAGTTGTTCAAGACGGCGTCGTAGTCCTTGGACATCTGCATCAGCTTGGCCATGATCGAGCTGAAGTCAACGGCTTCCACCGGATGCCAGATGCGCTCGACTTTTTCCCCGCCGTTTTCCAGGAATCCCCTGATGAATCCGGCCGCCTGGTCCCAGGGGTAGGAGTAATCCTGGCCGACGATGATGATCTTCTTGTACTTGAGGTCTTTGGCGCAATACTGCCCGAAATTGAAAATGACCTGGGCCCCTGTCCACCCGGGACGGATCACACTCTCCGTGGCCTTGCGCATGGTGATGTCTTCCGGCGCGGAATATCCGATCAGCATCGGCACTTCGGGATTCCGCGCACCCCAATCCACGGCCGCCATACCCTCATGGCCCAACGACGGCCCGATGATCAAATGGACCTTGTCGCGATTCTTGAGAGAGTCCAGTTTGGTCCGCATCACCTCCACATCGGCCTTGGTGTCCTCGCTGAAGATTTTGATCGGTACCCCTTTGAATTCGTTGTTGTACTCGCCAAGAGCCAAGTTGATGCCGTTCAGCACGCCCTGGCCGAAAATGGTCGCCCAGCCGGTGATCGGGCCTATGGTGCCGATGCGAATTTCACTCACCGCCGTCGCCTGGCCGGTCAAAGGGCCGGTCAAAAAGAAAACCGCAAAGATTGCCACGATCCAGTTTTTTCTTTTCATTTCCTTTCTCCTTTCCTATTTGGTTTCCTTGATAAAAGGTTCCTCTGCGGCGCCCCTCGCGGGCGCCCCGCTCCCCAGTGTTCGCGATGTGAGGCTATCCCATAGGCGCTTCAACGCCCCTGCCGCCCCCCTGGGCGCGAACATGATCGTAATCAAGAAAAGAACGCCCATGATCAGCAAATAGCGCTGGGTGATGCCGCTCAGGACGAGATCCAGAGTCTTGAGGATGGCGGTCCCCAAGACCGCTCCCAACAATGTCTGAATGCCGCCCAAAATCCCCGAAAGCAGGGTTTCGACGTTGGTGGTTAAAGACACGGAATGGGGATTGATCAGGCCGGTGAAGTAGGCAAAGAATACGCCCCCCATGGCAGCCACGAACGCGGCAAAGATAAACGCCACGTAGCGCAGGAGAGAGACGGGGTAACCCAGCATGGCCATCCGGCTCTCGCTGTCGCGAACCCCGCGCAGCATCAACCCGAAGGGGGAACGCTTCAATGCCGACAAGAAGTAAATCACGCCGCAAAAGAAAAACAGCTGAAAGAAGTAGAACGCCCCTTTTGACTTTTCCGTAGAGATGCCGAATATCACCGGGGCGTATATATCGGTGATGCCCGAGTCTCCTCTGGTGACCGACGCCCATTGACTCGCCAGCGCCCAGACGAGCTGGCCGAGGACAAGAGTGAGCATCAAAAAGTATATGCCCCGAACGCGAATCACCAGAAGCCCTGTCAAGGCCGCGAACAACACCGCCACCCCGATACCCACCAAGGGGGGAATCGGGAAAGGGATATCGTAGCGGGTCTGCAAGATGGCGATGAAATAGCCGGATATGCCGAAAAACGAAGCCTGCATCAACGAGACGACACCCAGCTCCCCGGCCAGAAAACACAGGCTCAAGGTGAGCATTCCGAAATACATGATACGGATGCACATCATGACAAAGTAGTCCGAAGCGATCCATGGCACGATGATCAGGAGCGCCAGGCACAGGAGCAACAGGACAGGTTTGGGTGTGCGGGATAATCGCATCGGGTCAGGCCTTTGCACCAAACAGCCCATGGGGTCTGATAGAAAGGATAATGGCCACAGGCAAGAACAGGATGAACAACGAAAATTCAGGGATATAGGCTGTCGCAAAACTGTAGATCAGGCCGGTGATCAGTGCCCCCACGATGGTGCCCCCCAAACTGCCCATACCGCCGATAATGATCACGATCAGCGTGAGGGTCAGGATGCGCCAGTCCTCGCCCACCACCAGCATCATGAAGGTTCCGCCCACGACTCCCGCTACCCCGGCCAAGAAACCGGAAAGGCAGAAAACGATCGTAAACAGCCGGCGGACATTGATTCCCAGGGCGGAGACCATCTCGAAATTATCCACACCGGCCCGGATGGTGACCCCTAGGTTGGTCTTCTTGAGGAAGAACCACAAGGCAAGGATGATCACGATAGCCAGCCCCAGCATGAAGAACCGAAAAAGGGGGTAAACCACATTGATCACAGGGATGGTCCATATGCCGCTCAGCACCGCCGGGATTTCGATCGTTTTGGGGTATCCCCCCCAGATGACCAGAACCAGGTCGCCGATGATGATGGCCACGGACAGCGAGATCAGCGTCTCAATCAGGTCATTGCCCCGGGCCCATCGCAGCAAGTGCTTCTCTTCCAACAAGGCGAGTGCGGCCATGACGCCGCCGCCCGCGAGCAGGGCCAGAAGCCAGCTTCCGGTGACTTTGCTCACCGACAAGCCTATGAAGCCGCCGGCCATGTAGAGAGCGCCGTTGGTCAGGTTGACGACACGCATCAGGCTAAAAGACAGCGTCAAGCCGCTGGCCGTGATGAACAGCAGCGCTCCCAGGGTGAGACCGTTGAGTAATGACATGATGACGAGGAGCGACATCGAATCCCTTTACAGCGGCCTTTTCACTCAAAAGCCCGAGGGCATCGAAATGCCTGATTGCATGAGAAGCCAGGATTGGACCCGGCGGGGAGGACCAGGAGTCTTCGTTTTTGTCACTCCGATGGCTGCCTCGGTCGGGGGGCCCGAAAGGGCGATACCCACATCAGCCCCGGCCATGGCTTCAGCCTCATCGGCGGTAAAGGGATACCACGGTGAAGTGGTGGGAGTCAAGGGCAAAAGCGCTTGAAATCCTTACCAGTCCGCCGCAGCGACAGCTTCCTTTGGAAACGCCCTGGCGAAGATCATGCCACTCGGGTATCGCGACTCTCTCGATGCACCCTGCCCCCGATGCGTTGCCGATAGGCGTGTTGCACCATTCAGACCGCCTTGGGTGGGGGGCAAGAAATTGGTGCTTGACCAGGAACCTAAATGGTTTCAGAATGCCATTTCAGGGCATTCAGCCGTGCGAAAGCAGAAGGACGGGTATGATTGTCGTTGACACGAATATTATCGGCTATCTCTATCTCTCAAGCGAGAGATCGCCGACAGCCGAACAGGCCCTGAAAAAGGATAATGAGTGGGCCGCTCCGGCTCTCCGGCGACGTGAAAAGAGAAACGTCCTCCCTTCTCTTTTGGTCTTGATTCTTCTCCCATGGCTGTTGTTCTCCTGCACCCCCTCCCCGTTGTGGGACAACCCCATCTCCCCTGTGAAACAGACGGACAGGCGCCTGGCCGGGGCCTGGGGACAGCCGGGCCACCCTGTCCTTTTCATCGGTCACCCGGTAGACGGGTGGATGAGCTTCGCCCTTGGGGGCGGCAAGGAATCGGAGCAAAAGGTATTCGGTCGCTTGTACGTGTCAGAGCTGGAAGGAAGAAAGTTCGTTAACGTCCAAATCCTGACGCCATGGGACATCGCTGATTTCTATCTCATCGCGGAATACAGAATCGAGGGCAACAGCCTTCTGTTTGTCGCTTTGCCGAACCATGATTTTCTGAGAAAGGCGATAAAGGATCAGCGACTATCCGGAAGGATCGAGGAAAGCGACTCAGGGGGTGAGATCCTGATCCTCTCCTGCGACTCGGCCGACATGAAAGCGTTCATCCGAAGCGCTCCGAAAGAAAGCCTTTTCCCGGAATCCCCTTCTGACGTGCTCAAGCGGATAAGATGACGCCTCTCGTGAACGTCACGGTCCGGTTTGCTGTGCGCCCTTCGACAGGCTCAGGGCAGGCCCTTCGACACGCTCAGGACAGCCCCTTCCGAGAGAATGGATGAACGGGCATCAGCCCTCCACGGGGATGGTTTCCACAAAAACCCTTGCTGTCCCTTTCTCGTAGAACCCGAGCTTTTTTGCAGCTCCTGCGCTCAGGTCGATGATCCTCCCCTCCACGAAAGGCCCCCGGTCGTTGACCCGCAAAAGGATGGAACGGCCGTTTTCGAGGTTGGTCACCTTTACGTGGGACGGCAGGGGCAGGTGCTTGTGGGCCGCGTTGAGGCCGTTGGGATCGAAGGCCTCCCCGTTGGCAGTCATGTGGCCGCCGGGCTGGTTCCTCGTCTCATACCCGTACCATGAGGCAATGCCCCTTTCCTGGTACTTTTCCGCCTCCTCCACGGACATGGGAACATACCTTCTGCCATGAACCACGTAGGGTGCATTCTTGACCCGTCCCTGCTTGATCGCTTCTTTCGGCGGGAGGCCGTCAATCGTTTCGATCTCCCCGCGCATCAACGGCCAATCGAGAGGCGCCGTGACCACGGTGAAAGTGAATTCGCCCACTCTGTACACGAGCTTGCCCCCTCCGATGGCAAGCCGAACCGTTGCCTTGGTGTACCGATAGGTCTTGGAGACCGTGCTGCACGAGGCAAAAGACAGGAAGAGGCAGCCCATGGCGAGGCTATAAACTCCTACGGCTGCAAACCCGATCAAGGATCGCCTGCGCCGGCTCTGAAAGCGGTGGATCATGGTTCTGTCAGCTCTCCCGGCAGAGGGTTGATAAAAAACGCGTGATCCATCAGTACAGGATCACGCATTTCAGTGGGTTCAGGAACAGAAAAACCTCCTGCCCTTCTTTTTGCGGCATGTAATGCGGAACCTGGGCCCTGATCATGGTCCCTCCCACGCTCACGAAAAAGAAAAGAAAGTTGCCCAAGTACGCCTTGTGGACGATGGTTCCCTTGAAAAGGTTCTCCTTTGCCTGAGGGGCTTCCACAAACACTTCCACATCCTCGGGCCGTATCGATGCGTACACTTTCTTCCCGGCCGTCGCCGAGGGGATGTGATTCGACTGGGCGAGCATCTTTTCGCCGAATTCGGTTCGCACGTAAACCGTCCCCTTATCCTGCCGGGCGTCGACGATCTCCGCGGCTATGAAGTTCATCGTGCCGATGAAATCAGCCACAAATCGGTTGGCCGGTTTTTCGTAGATCTCCTCCGCTGTGCCGAGTTGGACCACGTTCCCGGATTCCATGACCGCGATGCGGTCGGAGATGACCATGGCTTCTGCCTGGTCATGGGTGACGTAGACCGACGTGATGCCCATCCTCCGGACCAGGCTCTTGATCTCAAACCTCATCTTTTCTCTCAGTTTCGCATCCAGGTTGCTCAGGGGTTCGTCCAGCAGCAGGACCTTGGGGTTTCTCACCAGGGCCCGTGCGAGGGCCACCCTCTGCTGCTGCCCGCCGCTCAGCTGGGCGGGATAACGCTCTTCCAAGCCTTTCAAACCCACCAGGTCCAGGACCTGGTGCGCCTTGTCTTTGATCTCTCCCTTAGGTATCTTCTGCAGCCTCAAGCCGTAGACGACATTGTGGAACACCCTCATGTGGGGCCACACGGCATAGTTCTGGAACACCATGCCGATCCCTCTCCTGGACGGCGGGACAAACCCTTGCGACACCATCGACCTGCCGTCAATGACGATGTCGCCCCCGTCCGGCCTCTCCAAACCGGCGATGCAGCGCAAGGTGGTCGTCTTACCGCATCCGCTGGGGCCTAGAAGGGTCAGCATTTCTCCCTGCTTCACCTCAAGATCGATATGGTTGACCGCCACGACCTTCTTGAAGCGCTTGAAGAGGTTCTTTATTTCTATGAACGCCATCGAATCCGTCTCCTCCACTGGTCGCCCTCAGCCCGACATGGATCGAAAGAGGGCTTCGTCACTTGCCGCCCGGTCCCCAGGCCGCTTTAAGGACACCCCCGCCGATCCTTGAAATGATCAGCAGGAGGATAAAGGTGATCACAATCATCAGGAAAGCCATGGCCGCGGCAATCCCGAACTCCATGCCCCGATGCCAGTTCAAGTAGATGCCTATGGGCAGGGTTTCCCATCCTCCACGATAGAGGAATATGGCCGTGGAGATCTCCTGGAAAGCCATGATGAAAAACATCACCACGCCGACGAGCACCCCTTTGAGCAGCAAGGGGAGAGAGATGTAGATGAACGTCCTGAATTTGCCCACCCCGGATACTTCGGAAGCCTCTTCCAGGGACACATCCAACTGCAGGTACGACGAATGGGCCATCCTCAGAAAGTACGGGAGCCGGCGCGCAAACAAGGCGAGGGGCATGATGATCCAGTGGGTGGCCAGAGGAATCCTATCCCAGAAACCCAGGAGATAGCTCACCCCGACCGCAATGCCCGGGAAGGCGAGCATCAGGGTGATCACGAAGTCGAGGGCGTCCTTTCCGCGCACACGGGTGCGGACGATCAGGTAGGCCGCCGGAAGCCCGAAGGCCATCCCGAAAATCAGGGCGATTCCGCTGAACACGAAGGAGTTCTTGATCAGGAGCGGCGACTCCAGAAGGATGACGTTGAAGTTCTCCAGGGTCCAGTGGGTCGGGAACGGCTCGAAGACCCATCTTCTGGAAAAGGCAGCCAGCCCCAGCACGACCGGGATCAGCAGGACGAGAGCGGAGATGAAAAACGTGTAAAGGTAGGAGAGCGATTTGATGACCGGGCCCGGTTCGATGACCCGTCCTTCAGAGGTTGTCCCTTTCGAGAGGCCGGTATACTTTTTTCTCTCCACCCACCACCTGGCGAGGAGGAAGAGGAAGATGCAGACGACGGAAGAGACGACCACCGCCACGATCCCCATGTACTTGCGGTGCACGTCGGTGAAGTGATAGGCGATGTTGATGTAGGCAACGGAAGGGAGAAAATCCACCTGCCCCAGGATCAGCGGCGTGAGCCAGTCCGTAAAGGGCCACAGAAACACGATCACGGCCCCTGCCAGATAGGTCGGCGTGCAGAGGGGCAGCGTGACGGTGATAAACCTCCGGAAGCCGCTCGCTCCCTCGACTTCAGCCGCTTCTTCAAAGGAGGGATCTATGGTCGTGAACCCGGCGGAAAGGCTCAGGACGATGAAAGGGAGCAGGTGGAGGGATTGAATGAATACCAGCCCGTGCAGGCCGTAGATGAAATTGATCGGCTTCTGGATCAATCCCGTTTCCATCAGAAGCAGGTTGAGGGTGCCGTACTTGCCGAAAAAAATCACGAACGCGAATACGCCGGCGTAGGCGGGCAAAACGATGGGCAGAAGGATCAGGGCTGTGAAGACGGTCTTTCCCCGCTGCCGGTACCTTGCCAGGATGTAGGACAAGGGTATGCCGAACAGGGTGGTCGCCAGGAGCACCAGAAAGCTCAGGCCCAGGGTGTTCCCAAAAGTCTTGAGATAATAGGTGTCTTGGAAGAACTCCAGGTAGTTGTTGATTCCCCAGTCGGCTGATCCGGCGATTTTGAAGCTCTCCACCACGAGGATGGACAAAGGGTAGACCACGAGAAGGGCGATGACCGACCACAGGAAAACGGTGAGAGAGAAATTGCCGCGAGACATGTCCTACCCTTTCCCTTCATGACCTGATGCGCCGCCAAACCAGTGCGCAACCGCAGACCACGTCCGGAGCGTATTCGGTCGCCCCTGGATGATATGGTCGGCAGGAGGCCGGCCCAATGCGACAGCCCCTGCCGTTCCGCAAAGACGATGAACCCGGACAGGGTGTTGCCCGGAAAAGCGCTGGGGAATACTCTTTCTGGCCGAAGACGGCGGGGCAACAGCCTGCTGAGTCCGGCCTTGATCTCCTCTTACTGAGCAGCGAGGAGGGCCTGTGCCTGGGAGGCGGCCAAACGGGCTGCCGCGTAAGCTCCCTCTGCCTCAAAGAGTTTTCTCGCCTCTTTGATTTTAGCCTCAGCCTTTGACACGTCCGCCTTCCTGGCTTTGGCCGCGACGACTTCTCCCTCAACCTCTTCGATGAGATACAGGCTGTTTTTCAACTCCCCCCATTTCCTGTAGATCTCGTACTCATAGTAGCGGTTGACGTCATCCCATCTCTTGGCGGCAAGATCCAGGTCGTACTGGATGAACCCCACCTTCAGATCCCAGAATGAATCGACGCCCAAAGCATCCTTCGCGTGCTTGGCCATGGCGAGGCCCTCTTTTTCCCAAACGGAGAATTTGATGTCCGTCCTGCCAGGGAAATAGCCCCCATCCAGCACGGCTTTTTGCCCTTCCATGCTGAACAGCCAGTCCAGAAAGATCTTGCCGGTCTTTTCATTGGGAGCGTTCTTCAGCAGAGCCACCGCCTCGGGAACCAGGATCGTCTTGTCAGGGAGCAGATCGCGCACCGGGTAACCGTCTCTGCGCGCAACCATCGCGTTCATTTGCGGCTGGGCAATGCCGATGGGCACTTCGCCCCGGCTCACGATGTGCGTCGTATCCGTGCTCCCGGTGGAAAACCTTGCCAGTTGCGCCGCCAACAATCGATTATATGTCCAGCCTTCTTGCTCACCGAATCCCTGCAGGAGAATTTCCACAACCTCGTGCACCGTGCCGGAGGCGTAGGGCAGGGTCTGCACGACGTTTCCCCTGTAAATGGGGTTGAGCAGATCCTTCCACGTCTTGGGCGGAGGGAGCCTCAGGGCCTTCAGAACCTTTTCGTTGTAAAGGTTGGTGACGATCCACGGGGAAAAACAAGTCCAAAGCCCTGCTTCGTCCTTCACCTTCATCCCGTGGAGTTCGGCGGGAATCTTGTCCCAGTCTTTGGGCTTGTAGGGGACGACGCGTCCCTCTTTTTTCAGAACTTCATGCGCCGGAGCGCCGGCGCCGAGAAAGATGTCGGCATCCGGTTTGTCGCCCCAGGTCCTCACCTTGTCCACGCACACAGGCCACCCGCCCGGGCTCAGGAACGTCACCGTGACATCCTTGTTGTAGGTCTTCTTGTAGTAATCTTTGAACCCCTTGGTCAGGCTCTCGGACAACTCCTTGTAAATCGGGCCGACCCAACCGATCTTGTCCTGCGCCTCTGCCGTAAATGCCGGCAGAAGCAGCGTCCCCACAAAAAGAGCCGTGATCAATGCCGTTGTCAGAATTCCCTTTCTCATACCGACCTCCTTTCTTTGGACCGCATCAGATTTGAAAACCAGGGTTGAAGATTTCTGAAAACACCGGGTCAGGGTTTTCTCGTTTCTGTTCCCGATTCCATCACCCCTGCCCCCGGATCATACGAGAACGCTTCAAACCCCCGACGTCATCCCTCATCTCACCTTGCTTCCCGGGGATACGGGCCCGTCGAGGGTCAGGAGGTGCACGCCCGACTTGTCTTCCCCAGCGAGCACCATCCCTTGCGATTCAACGCCCATCAGGGAAGCGGGTTTAAGATTAGCCAGAAGGACGACCTGCTTGCCCACAAGGTCCTCCGCCTTGTAAAAGGCTGCGAGCCCCGCTACGACCGTCCTCTCCTCCCCGACGTCGACGAAAAGCTTGAGGAGTTTGTTCGACCCGGGTATTCCTTCCACCTTGCGAATCGTTCCTGTTCTGAGGTCCAGCTTCTGGAAATCCTCGATGGTGATCAGCGGCTTCTCTGCTTGCTTCACCCCTCCTTTCTCCTCTTTTGATTTGTCATGCCTTTCCACCCGCTGGAAGAGGTGAGGCGCCTTGGAAATGGGTCTTACCGGTCTCACCTTGCCCCACGCCCGGAGATCGTCGATCCTCAGGGCCGCCCCTTTTTTAGGAAGGCCCAGGAGGTCCTGAATCGTTTCCGCGCTCCCGGGCATGACAGGCCAGATCAGGGTGGAGATCACCTTCAGCGATTCTATGACGTGCCACAAGACCGTGGCGAGACGGGCCTTATCCGATTTGGCGAGGACCCATGGTTCCGTGGTGACGATGTATTTGTTCACCTTTCCGATGAAATCCCACACGGCCATGAGAGCTTTGTGCAGGCCCAGTTCTGACATGAAAGCGGTGTAAGCGTCAAGGAGATTCAGTGCTTCATTCTTGAGTTCGTCGTCCAGGGGAAGAGACTCGCCCGGTTCCGGGAGTTCGCCTTTGTAGTAATTGTGCACCATCGTGAGGCTTCTGCTCACCAGGTTTCCCAGGTCATTTGCCAGATCCGCGTTGATCCTTGAAACGAGAGCCTCCTCGCTGAATTCGGAGTCCAACCCGAAAACCATCTCCCGGAGCAGGAAATACCTGAACGCGTCGAGGCCGTACACATCCGCGAGGTCGAGCGGCTTGACCACGTTGCCCAGGCTCTTCGACATCTTGCCCTGGTTCACGCTCCAGTACCCGTGAACATTGAGATGCCGGTAAACGTCAATGCCCGCGGACTTCAGCATGCAGGGCCAGTAGATCCCGTGGGGCTTGAGGATATCCTTGGCCACGATGTGCTGAGCCACAGGCCAGAATTTCCGGAACACCGCTCCATATGGGTAACCCAGGGCCGAGACGTAGTTGATGAGGGCGTCGAACCACACGTAGGTCACGTACTTCTCGTCAAAGGGGAGCGTGATGCCCCACTGGAGCCTCGTTTTCGGTCGCGAGATGCAGAGGTCTTCCAGGGGCTCTTTGAGGAAAGAGAGGACCTCGTTTCTGTAACGCTCTGGGCGGATGAAGTCCGGGTTGGTGTTGATGTGACCGATGAGCCAGTCCTGGTACTTGCTCATGCGGAAAAAATAGTTCGCCTCGCTGATCAGG
>JAGUZM010000259.1 GCA_020060805.1 Deltaproteobacteria bacterium
AATCGTGAACATGGTCTATGCGGCGATCAGGGCCAGCAAGCAGTTTCAGTCGGATTCCCGACTAAAGAACCAACGTACCTGAGTAGCGGGACCAAACAGGCCAAACAGACTAAACAAACTAAATAACCGTTTTCGCCCCCCATTCTTTGCGTATTACGTTGCATGGGCGCGAGATATTTACTTATTTATGGGCGTCCCCTTGGTATTCTATAGGACTTCATTGGTCCTGCATCCTGCATCTTGCATCCTGTATCCTGCGCTGTATCCTTTACCTCATGAAGAAACCCCTAAGCAAAACGGGCCGGCCCTCTGAAAAGGAGCGGGCGCTCGCCCGGCTTTCCAAGAGGTATCGTCTTTCTGCTTTTTATGCATTCGGAAGCAGGGCAAAGGAGGCGGCCGCCCTCGTTCGCAGGAAGTCAGGAACGCTCGCGAGAAGCCACAGGGATGTGGACCTTGCCTTACTGCCGGATATTCAGGTCGTGTTGAATGCAAGAGAGAAGGTTGAAATCAGCGTGGAGTTGGAGGAGCTTCTCGGGGCACCCAGGGTGGATCTGGTCATCTTGCCGGAAGCGGATCCCTTTCTGGCTTTGGATATCGTCCGAGGAGAGCTTTTGTACGCAAACGATCTGGATCGACAAGCCCGCTATGAGCTCTATGTCCTGAGGCGGGCAGGAGACCTGATTCCTTTCAAGAAGGAGCGCATCCGGATGATTATGGAGGAAGGGGCCCGATGACACCTGGGAAGATTCGTACTGCCATCGTCGCGGAGCGGGTCGCCTGGGTCCGGAAGATGCTTGAAGCAATCCGAAATCTTCCATTGGGCAGCTATGAGCAATTCCGGGAGGATCCCAGGACCCCCGCGGCCGCGGAATCGCACTTGAGGCGCGCGCTGGAGGCCCTGCTGGATCTGGGCAGACATATCCTGGCTAAGGGCTTTGCGCTCGCCCCTGCCGAATACAAGGAGGTGGCAGACGAACTCGGAAAAATAGGAGTCTTGTCCGAGGAAGACCGTGCCCTGCTGAGGCAAATGGCAGGATACAGGAATCGGATGGTCCACTTCTATCATGAGGTCTCGCAGGAAGAGTTGTACTACATTTGCAGCCGGCAACTGTCCGATGTTGAACACGTCTGCGAGGCCATGCTGCAATGGCTCAACGAACATCCCGAAAAGATGGATGCCGAGATTTAGAAGAATGCACAGATGCACGTTCCCCGTGCTCCGTGTCACGCTTTACCTCCTGGTGCCGTAGTAGGTTAAACCCTGATTCATCGCGGTCTTCTTTTTTCAGTAATAGAACAAGTCAACAATGAAACAATGTCCCCTTGATCCCACATGCGGCGATCAGGGCCAGCAAGCAGTTTCACTCGGATTCCCGACTAAAGAACCAAGGTACCTGAGTAGCGGGACCAAACAGACTAAACAAACTAAATAACCGTTTTCGCCCCCCATTCTTGCGTATTACGTTGCATGGGCGCGAGATATTTACTTATTTATGGGCGTCCCCTTGTATTCCACAACTTCGCTCCTTTGCGCCTTTGCGTGAGATCTTGCTCTTGCTTTTACCTGAATCATTTGCACCTGAGTTCATTTCATGAAGGTTTTCACAATAGTCGGTGCACGCCCTCAGTTCGTCAAGGCCGCAGCGGTCACGCGCGCCATTGAAAACCACAATCGCGCTTCCGGGGGAGAGCGGATAGAGGAGTTCCTGCTGCACACCGGACAGCATTATGATGACATGATGTCCGGGGTCTTTTTCCGAGAACTCCACATTCCGGAGCCGAACTTGCACTTGGGCGTGGGGTCCGGTCCTCAGGGGTGGCAGACTGCGGCCATGCTCACCGGAATCGAAGAAGCGCTCCTCAGAGAGAAACCGGATTGGGTAGTCGTTTACGGGGACACCAACTCGACATTGGCAGGGGCACTGGCGGCCGTGAAGCTCCACATACCTGTTGCCCATGTGGAGGCCGGGCTCCGCTCTTTTAACAGGAGGATGTCCGAGGAACACAACCGCGTGGCATCCGACCACCTCTCCACGCTTCTTCTCTGCCCTACGAAGACCGCTGTGGAGAACCTCATGAGGGAGGGAATCAACGGGGCCGGCCCATGCAGAGTAGTAAACGTGGGCGACGTGATGTATGACTCCGTCCTTTATTACTCGTCTCTCACAGAAGACCGATCGGATGTACTCGAACGACTGCGGCTCGGGCGGGGAGCCTACGGCCTGGTCACCATTCACAGGGCGGAAAACACCGATGACCCGGTGCGGCTGAAAGGCATGTTCGATGCGTTGTCGAGGATAGCCAAAGGAGGACTCAAGCTCGTACTTCCCCTCCATCCACGTACGCGCAAGGTCCTTGAATCTCGTCCCCTCTCTTCACTCGTAACTCGTTACTCGTCACTGATCTTGATTGACCCAATACCATATTTGGACATGCTCCTTCTAGAAAAGAACGCCATGGTTATCCTCACCGATTCCGGAGGGGTTCAGAAAGAGGCCTACTGGTTCGAAGTCCCATGCGTGACCATGCGGGATGAAACGGAGTGGGTGGAGACTGTGGAAGCGGGGTGGAACGTGATCGTCGGCGCAGACTCTGAGAAGATCGTACACGCGGTGGAGTCGATCAGGCCAGGCCGACCAGGCGGGAACTTCTATGGGGACGGCCACGCCGCAAGGAAAATCGTGGAACGCCTTGTATCTTATTCACGGATTCAGCAGATGGATTCAGAAGGAAAAAGGTAAGTTCCAGATGAGTGTCTTTTGGGTTCAGATCTCAACCCTAAGACTCGGCGCCTTATCGAGCCCCATCGGATTTGCTGCGGCGGTGTGCGGAAGGCTCTTTTTGCCTGGTATTGTGCATCCTGAATCCCGCATCCATTCGAGGACCCTCTATGCCAAATAAAACGGCCCTAATTACCGGCATCACCGGTCAGGACGGCGCCTATCTCGCCGAATTTCTCATCAACAAGGGCTATCATGTCCACGGCATAAAGCACCGCGCGTCCCTCTTCAACACGCAGCGGGTGGACCACCTTTATCAGATCCCCATGAAAAGGTTCTCCGCTTCGTCATGCACTAAGGCGATATGACTGATGCCACGACCTCATCCGTACTATCCAGGAGGTGCAGCCGGATGAGATTTACAATCTTGCTGCGCAGAACCATGTAAAGGTATCTTTCGAAACCCCTGAATATACGGTTAATGCCGACGCTCTGGGAGCTCTGAGGATCCTCGAAGCCATGTGATTCCTGAATCTGAAAAAGAAGACCCGGTTCTATCAGGCATCGACGTCCGAGCTCTACGGCAAGGTCGATGAGGTCCCGCAAAACGAAAAAACGCCTTTCTACCCTAGATCCCCCTATGCATGCGCAAAGCTGTATGCCTACTGGTGTACGGTCAACTACTGGGAGGATGTTCGCGTGCAATGGCATCCTGTTCAACCACGAATCCCCAATATGGGGTGAGACCTTCGTCACAAGAAAGATCACGAGGACGGTCGCCAGGATAGCATTGGGGGTTTGAAAACCACCTTTACCTCGGGAACCTGGGGGCGCTGAGGGATTGGGGACATGCGAGGGATTTCGTGAAGGCCCAGTGGTTGATTCTGCAGGGGGATGAGTCGGATGGTTACGTCATCGCAACGGGTGAGCAGCACTCCGTTCGCGAGTTTTGTGAAAAGGAATTCGGCGCTCTCGGCATTCGGCTGGAATGGAAAGGCACCGGGGGCGACGAAAGAGGCATTGTTGCAGAGGTCCAGCGGTCACCCGTTCTGGAACAATACGCCGGGATGCTACCATCAGAAACACCATCCAGGGGAACTACTCTGGTCTCCGTGGATCCTCGCTATTTCCGGCCGACAGAAGTCGAGACCCTCCTTGGGGGTCCTTCCAAAGCCCACCGGAAGCTGGCTTGGGTAGCACAGGTAACCTTTGATGAAATGATCCTTGAAATGATTGCCTCCGACCTGGAACAAGCCGCCCGAGACGCTGTATGCCGGCGGAATGACTTTACATCCCCGGCCAGCATGGAAGCGGTTATGTAGAATAAACATTAGAGGACCGCCTGGAGTATATAAATGACGTCGCAGGACATAGAGACAATTACGAGCGGTCTTGAGCCCATCGCCTTGATTATAAGGGGTGATTATGATGAACCGGGAATCCGATTCTTTACTCCCGCTAATTTCTCTCAGCAGGTCGCCTTCATGAAGCATCCCGAAGGGCACAAAATCGATGCGCATGTACATAATCTCGTCATAAGGCAGGTTCTTTATACACAGGAAGTTCTCTTCATCAGAAAGGGTAGGGTGAAAGTAAATCTCTATAATTCCCAAAGGCAGGCCATCGGAACCCGCATCCTCAGCTCGGGAGATCTCATTCTCCTCTGCGGCGGGGGCCATTCGTTTGAAATGCTCGAGGAAACCTCCATGATCGAGGTTAAACAGGGTCCGTTCGCGGGGGATGGGGATAAAACGCGCTTTGAGGAATGATTACACAGATACGGTGGGGTATTACCCAGATTAGATTGCAATTACATAGATTTGGGGAGGGATCCACTAGGCCTACTGATTGAAGGGAGAATTATCGTAGAGGTCAAGGCGGTGACAGGCAACCTCCCAGAGGTATTCAAATACCAGGTTCTCTCATACCTTAAAGCGTCCGGCCTGCACGTGGGATTGCTGATCAATTTCGGCAACAAAAGCTGTTACATCAAGCGCTTCGTAATTTGATCAATCTGTGTAACCATTTTTTATCTGAGTAATCATTCTTGTCATCCATGTAATCACCCCTTATCTGTGTAATCATTTTCTCCATCTGAGTAATCATTTTGATTCCTGTAAACGAACCCCTAATCGGCGAAAAAGAAATCGAATACGTTACTGACTGCCTGCGCACAGGCTGGATTTCCTCCGCCGGCAAGTACATCGACCGCTTTGAGAATGAATGGGCTGCGTATTGTGGCCGTAAATATGGGGTAGCCGTCTGCAATGGGACAGTTGCCTTGGAATTGGCGGTATCAGTCCTCGATCTCCCGAAAGGGGCTGAGGTGATCCTGCCCAGCTTCACTATCGTAAGTTGCCTCGAAGCGGTTCTCCGGAACGGCCTGACTCCTGTCCTGGTGGATTGCGATCCCAAGACGTATTGCATGGATGTCGATGACGTCAAACGGAAGCTTACTCCCCGTACTGCCGCCCTGATGCCTGTTCACATCTACGGCCACCCGGTCAACATGGGGGAGATTCTCGCTCTGGGCGAGGAGCACAATCTTCGGATCATAGAAGACGCTGCCGAAGCCCATGGCGCTGAGTGCCTGCTGCACGGGCGATGGCGCCGATGCGGCTCTTTCGGAGACGTCTCCTGCTTTTCCTTCTATGCCAACAAGAACATCACGACCGGTGAAGGCGGCATGGTACTGACGGATGACTCCAGCCTTGCCGACAGACTTCGCAGCCGCCGCAATCTCTGCTTTATAGCCAAAGAGCGCTTCTTGCACGAAGACCGGGGCTGGAACTTCCGAATGACCAATCTCCAAGCCGCCCTCGGCTGCGCACAGCTTGAGAACATCGAGGGCTTTATCCGCCGGAAGCTCGATATGGCCGCAAGGTACAACGAAGGACTGAAGTCTCTGCCCCTTTCCCTTCCGTATATAGAACCCTGGGCAAAGAGTTCGGTTTGGATGTATGCAGTTTTGCTGGATGATTCCGTGCCTTTTAAGGCTGTAGCGTTTGCGGAGATCTTGGATAAGAGAGGCGTGCAGACTCGGCCGTTTTTCAGAGGGCTGCATGAGCAGACGGTCTACGGTAAAATGGGGCTGTTCCGGAATGTCAGCCTGCCCGTAACCGAGCGTGTCTACCGCCGTGGACTCTATTTACCCAGTGGCCAGGCAATCACCGTCGAGCAGATCGAACGGGTAATCAAAAGTATCAGGAGCGTGCTTTGTCAGTAATACCATCTTCAGGCTCAGCAAAAACAGGCGAACACCAGAACAGCGACCCACTCTTTGAAAAATATGCCCGATACTATAACCTTCTTTATTGTGACAAAGACTATGCCGCCGAAGCAAATTATGTGGCCAGGCTGATCCGTCGATTCCATCCGGGGGTGGAATCGATTCTTGAACTCGGTTCAGGCACCGGCATTCACGCAAGCCATTTAGCCGAAATGCGCTTTTCCGTCCACGGCATCGAGCGCAGCCCTGAGATGCTCGCGCGCTCACAGGCACTGGCGGAGAGAAACGAAAGCGGACCGCTCAGCTTTTCCTATGGAGATATCCGAGAGATCCGCCTAAACAGTCGTTTCGATGCAGCTATTGCTCTCTTTCATGTGATCAGTTACCAGCGCTCCAACGAGGATGTAACCGCGGCATTTACGACTGCTCGACATCATCTAAATCCGGGCGGCGTTTTCGTTTTTGATGTCTGGTACGGACCGGCCGTATTGACCGAAAGGCCGACTGTGCGCGTCAAGCGAATGTCCGATGACTTTACAGAAATCGTTAGGATCGCCGAGCCCGTTTTGCATCCGAACGACAACTTGGTTGATGTCAACTATCAAATATACGTCCGCGATATTGCTACCAATGAACTAAGTGAGATAAAAGAGACTCACGTTATGCGATATTTCTTCTGGCCTGAAATCACATTGTTCGCTACCCAGGCAGGCTTCCGATGTATCCACTCTGAAGAATGGCTTTCGGGAAGAACGATAGGATGCGACACCTGGGGTGCGTGCTTCGTCTTGCAGGTCAGCTGAAGAACATGGCAAAATGAATATGGATAATCTTCCAGGATGTTTTACAGTAACATCTAAGTCATGGTCACTTCTGAAGAATTAGCCGCAACCTCACCCGCACTCGGCGACAAATCCACCACTGGGTCGGAGTCTGCCTCCGGCCGGAATTGGGACCTTGTCATTCGCCCCCAATCCGGCTGGTTTGATCTGCATCTGAGAGATCTCTGGCGCTATCGCGACCTTATTATGCTTTTCGTGTGGCGGGATTTTGTAGCCAAGTACAAGCAAACGATCCTGGGGCCATTGTGGTACCTAGTGCAACCTCTGCTCACGATGGTCGTTTTTGTGGTGATTTTCGGAAAGATCGCAAAGATCCCCACCGACGGTCTCCCTCAGCAGGTTTTCTATCTTTGCGGGATTACCGCCTGGAACTACTTTGCTGAGTGCTTGAACGCGACTTCAGGGACGTTCATACAAAATGCGGGCATTTTCGGAAAGGTCTATTTTCCTCGGCTGGTGATACCGATCTCAGTCGTGATTTCAGGCTTGATCCGGTTCGGCATCCAGTTCGCCCTCTTTCTGGCGTTTGCAGTGTACTTCCTTGCAAAGGGTGCTAACGTCCATCCTAATGCCGCGGTACTGCTAACCCCGTACCTAATTTTTCTCATGGCCGCCCTTGGTATAGGCCTTGGTATCATTATCTCATCCTTGACCACTCGCTTTAGGGACCTCCAGTTTCTGGTTCAATTTGGAGTCCAACTCCTCATGTACGGCACCCCAATTGTTTATCCGCTATCGCTGGTCCCTGAGAGATATAAATGGATAGTGGCAGCAAACCCCATGTCTGCCATTGTCGAAAGCTTCCGGTATGGCTTTCTCGGTGCTGGCTCCTTCGACCTTGTTCTATTAGCTTACAGCACCACAACAATCTTTGTCATTGTTTTCGTTGGTATACTTCTATTCAATAGGGTTGAGAAGGGCTTTATGGATACCGTATGAGCGAGACTGTCATTCAGATCGACAATCTCTGGAAGAAATACCGTCTCGGCGTTTTGAGCACCCGAGTATTGGCCCACGATCTGAATCGATGGTGGTGCAGAGTGCGTAGAAAACCGGACCCATATTTAAAGGTCGGCAACCTGCCCGCTGGAGATGTCAATCCGTATGACCCGATCGTTGAAAATGCCCCAAATGCACCTTGCGAGACAGCCAGCGATGAAGTCTGGGCGCTTCGAGGCGTCAACCTGAAGGTGAAGGGGGGCGAGGTGCTGGGCGTTATTGGAAGAAATGGAGCAGGAAAATCCACTCTGCTTAAAATACTTTCCCGGGTAACCTCACCCACTTTCGGCGAGATCCGCATTAAAGGCCGTGTCGCATCTCTACTTGAAGTGGGGACAGGCTTCCATCCAGAACTCACCGGACGTCAAAACATCTATCTGAACGGTTCGATCCTGGGTATGACCAGGCCTGAGATTAATAAGAAGCTGGATCAGATAATCGATTTCGCAAATATCCCCAAATACATCGATACTCCTGTCAAGCGGTATTCAAGCGGTATGTATGTCCGTCTCGCGTTCGCCGTAGCTGCCCATTTAGATCCTGAGATACTTATAATTGATGAGGTACTGGCAGTGGGGGATGCTGGTTTTCAGAAAAAGTGTCTAGGAAAAATGGAGGACGTTGCTAGACAGGGAAGAGCGGTACTATTTGTGAGTCATAACATGGCGGCCATACAGAACCTATGTAGCAATGGGATTGTCCTAAAAGAGGGCGGAATAGCTTTTCAGGGCAATGCTTCCGAATCAATTAGTTTTTATCATCGTTCCGTAGTCAGCGGACTTACAGAGGTAGATCTTATCAACCGCAAAGACCGATCTGGTACCGGCGCATTGCGCTTTACAAGAATTGTTTTCTTAGATTCTATTTACAGCCCCGTTCATACACTCACCTGTGGAAAGCCTACCAAGATAAGGCTACACTACACCACCACAAAGCCCTTGACCAATGTCGCGGCTGCAATTGCTTTTGGGTCACACGCCGGAGAGAACAAGATTTTGCTTTGGACCGAGTTGCTAAAGGCGAACTACCCGAGTGTTAGCGGAGAGGGTTACTTCGAATGCAACATACCGCGTTTGCCCCTTTTTCCTGGGACTTACCTTATTACACTGTTCTCGCAATCTGGCCCTGAAATACTGGACTGGATAAGAGAGGCGGACTTGGTTGTGGTAAGGGAAGGCGATTTTTATGGAATTGGTAACCTCATAGGTCCCGGTCATCAGAGTGTGTTGGTCGAGCATACCTGGAGCTAGCGTTTTTCCCTTTTTTGTATATGCGCATATCGTCACACCAGCTTAATGAGCAGCATCTGCGGTCATTTTGGAACAATTCACGTCTCTGGCTACAGTACGGAAATGGAAGCTCTTATGAAGAGCGCCGCCAGGCACTCGAATCCATTATGCCATCAAACGTTACCTCCATTCTGGATGTGGGCACAGGGCAAGGGGAAGTAATTAATCAACTGCCACTTGATTTGAAGGTGGTTGGGTTAGATATCTCTTGCACAGCATTGCAGAAAGTCCGCCGTCCCAAGATAATTGGCAAAATAGAGGCACTACCCTTTTCTCCAACTTCATTTGACTTGGTACTATGCCTAGAGGTACTGGAGCACTTGCCAGATTCCGCCTTCTTCAGCGCAATTGTGGAATTACAGAGGGTTGCCAAATGTTGGCTCCTTATTGGCGTGCCATTTAAGGAGAACTTACTTACGAGAGCTGTGCGGTGTCCTTCCTGTAGGCACTTGTTCAATACTGACACTCATTTCAGAGCCTTTGCTTCTGTAAGGCGAATTAGCAAGCTCTTCCGAGAATTCACACTGCAGACGCACTTGTTAGTCGGCCCCTCCTTTGAAAGGAAAACACTCTTAGGGCAGTGGTTAAGCCTAAAGCTTGGAGTCTACATCCCATGGGAAAGCTACTTCCTTTGCCCTATCTGTGGAAATACGGAGCCGCCTCTCCAGCGTAGTCACTCTAAGTTCTTAGCAAACCTTTGCAGGAGATTCGATTGTAGGCTGTCTAGGATGCGCACCCCAATCCCATATTGGTTCATTGGTTTGCTTCAGCGAGTTAAGTAGCCTACTTGGACTATTATGGGTATTCCGCTTGTAAATAGAGTATTAGGATTACTTAAACTCCGGGTCTCCAGGGTATCGAGTATACCTGCCCGGAAAGTCCCGAAGCGGTACTTGTACCAACAAAAGTACTATAACTTTGCCATAAACTCAGGAGAAAAAGTCATAGATCTTGGAAGTGGGGCCGACCCCTTCCCAAAAGCCACCCACCTTTGCGATTTGCGCCTCGAACCGAGTCAAGACCGATACGAGCCTTTGGCTATTGATGACCGCCCGTTATGCATTGCAGACGTCCACTCACTTCCCTTTCGAACACGAACCTTTGATTTTGCATATTGCTGCCATGTTCTTGAACACGTTGAAGACCCGATCGTCGTATCTAAAGAGATTCAACGAATAGCACGCCGTGGCTATATTGAGGCACCCAGCTTCTGTAAAGATGCACTTTTCGCGTGGGCAAGAGGCATGCACAAGTGGCATCTTGTTGGGCATGGTAATACTTTGCTCTTTTTTGAATACACGGAACGTCAACTTGATGGATGTCGCTCGGGGCTATGGAGGCAACTAGTTTGCCAGAGCACATATGATCCACTCCAGGATCTTTATTACGATAATCAGGACATATTCAACGTCATGTTTCCCTGGAATGAAAAGTTCCGCGTAGAAGTCTATCGGAACACTGGATTATTTCCGGAGATATACGAGCCGTAAATGCTTAATGTACTAATACACACCACACTACCCTCGTTTGGACGACGAGGATCTTAAGAGGGGGTGGTTTGAAATCGACTGCTATTGGTGCCAGGTTCACCCTCCTGTTCCTCGTTATTGTTTGATCAACTCGGTTTAAGTCTTGACTAGCTTATAGCAAGATAAGTTCGGGCGCAAAGATGTCGTCCCTTTTTCTGATGTGTGAATTCGTACAGCCTTTACCGCATAACAAGGGGCTCCGTTTCCTTCAGCATCTCGGTTATTACGGTATTCTTAAGAGGATCGGAAGCTTCCGCTCCGTGCATAATAAGGCTGCCGCCTAGAGGAACAAATGAGCCTTGTATCTGTTGTCATCCCAACCTATAATCGCTCCTATCTGATTAGAACTGCCGTAAAAAGCATATTTGATCAGACCTTCCAGGACCTTGAGGTCATCGTGGTTGATGACGGCTCAAAAGACGACACGGCTGAAGTGGTCGCTGACCTAACAAGGAAGCATCAGAGGGTACGATATTTTCGGTGTCGTCATAACCTCGGTGCTCAAAGAGCTAGAAACTTAGGTGTACGTGAGGCTAATGGCAAATGGATTGCGTTTTTGGACTCTGATGATCAATGGCTGCCAGATAGCTTAGAAAGCCGACTATCTCTGGCCGAGGATCAGAATCTTAAGGTCGTCCATTCTGAATGTTTCGTTATCTATAGCGGGGACGAGATGTCTCAATTACATGTTCCCCCCTTGACTGGAAAAATCTATCGTAGCCTTTTGTCAGCCCCTGGTCCTGTTTTTCCTGCCCTCTTGGTTGCTAAGGAAGCGCTAAGGAGAATAGGCTATCTGGATGAGAACGTTATTTCCTGGCAAGAATGGGATACGTCCATTCGGTTGGCTAGACATTTTGCTTTCGGATTCGTGGCTAAGCCTACCTTCATATACGATTGTCGTGGAAAAGATAATATCTCGAAGGATACCCTGCGTGACGCTGCTGGGTATGAGCAAGTAGTTCTCAAGCACTTGTGGCCCATACTTTTGCACATGGGCCCCTTAGTCTTGTCTCGTCATTTTCATTTTGCTGCTTCCAAGTACAAACTGGCAGGGAATCCCTCTGGAGTACGTCGCTGCATTATTTTAAAGAGGGTTTTTTGCCCCTTCAGACCAAGATCAGTACTTCGAAGCGCATTTTCCATCTTGCATACGTCGAGCAAAAAAGGGTCACACCCATGAAAGATGATAATAAGTATCATTTCTATTCTTAAGATGACCCAAAATAACGCTGAATCAGTCGGGATATTTCAAGCCGAATGGCCATTGCAGACTCAAACCGCTAATTGTGCAATGAGTCTTGCTGAAAATGGCTTTGCGGTTGACGTTTTCCTGTACAACTCGAGGACTTACATAGACTTGAATTCTCTAGAAACGCATAGCGGAATAAACATGCATTGTTTTTCTCTCTCGCGGCCTAATGACGAACGCGTGAGTTCCAGTGAGGCTTCGAGCAGCATCAAGGTAACCACTAAACGACTATCGCCTCTCGCCTACAATCTCGCGCGGTCCACTAGATTACGCATGCGGTCGACTTTTCGTGATATCTCCAACTTGTTCTTGTACATTGCTGAATCAGATAAGGGACTGATACCAGAACCTATCTTGGAGCGCTCCTTAGACCTAGTTGAAGGTAAAAGCTATCTCTGCCTGATAGGAGTTGAAAAGCTCGGCCTGATCTGGGCGAGCAAAGTCGCCAAATACTTGAGGTCTCAGTTTATCTATTACAGCTTGGAGCTTTATACGGACGACTTTCAACATCTCATCATGAGGAACTCAGCCGCTTTCAAAAGACTGAGGCTGGTGGAACGGGAATGTCACAAAAGAGCTGCTGCTACTATAATTCAGGACGTTGATCGCGCTCGAGTTTTATTTCGCGACAACGGCATTTCCATGGCCCAAGCCACCATCTTCTATGTACCCGTTTCGCTGCTGGGAGGGCCCTTTGAACTTCGAACCCAATTCTTTCACCAAACGCACAATATTCCCCATGACAAGAAGATCATCCTATATTTCGGCCAACTCGCTGAAGACAGGTTCTGTTTAGATCTCGCCCATGCTGCACAGAAGTTTCCCGAGCAATGGGTGTTGATCATGCACGGTTGGGGGAACGACAGGACCATAAACAAGATCAAGGCTATCGATTCTCAGCATAGGGTCCGACTTTCTCTGGACATGATCCCATCCGATCGGCTCCAGGAGGCGGTAGCGTCGGCAGATGTGGGCCTTGCGCTCTATAATGGTAGAATCAGCAATGATCGTCTGACGGCGTTTTCCTCCGAAAAGATGGCCTTTTACGCTCAATGTGGCGTTCCCTTCGTGGCTTTCGACTATCCTGAGTATCGAGCCCTCGCAGATAGGGAGGGTTCCGGTGTAGTCATTCGGGACGTGAAAGAACTGGCGGGTGCCGTAGCGACCATACTGACCTCTCATGACGAATTTCGCCGTAACGCACATAGATCGTTCGAGAAGTATTACAACTTCAGAAGTAATTTCGCTGAGGTTTTAAACGGCCTCGTTACTCTTCGCGCCAACCGCCCCGTAGGAGTCACCCTCCCTGCTTATGGATAGTCCTGCATGTCACGCCTCAATTGGAATTGAACAAACGGGCACGAAGCAGGCAATGTAATTGGGCAACGGGTCTTCACCCTCTGACAGTCCTTGAACCCTGCAATTCCCGTCATACTTTTCGCTTATGCCAGGCCCGGCCACTTGCGACAAACGCTGGGTTGCCTGCGGGAGAACCGCGTTCCTGTGATATATGCTTACAGTGACGGTCCGCGCGCGACTGAAAGTGCGCCGGCAGTGGCTGAAGTGCGCGACATCCTTCGTTCTATCGACTGGTGTGAAGTAATCCTCTGCGAGCGGGAAACGAACCTGGGATTGGGCCGAGCGATCCTCACCGGCGTTACCGAGGTCCTGACCAAACATGAATCGGCCATTATCTTCGAGGACGATCTGATCTGTGTGCCGGGCACGTACAAATATCTCTGCGCAGCTCTGTCGCATTACCATCATGATCATCGTGTCATGAGTGTAACCGGCTGGACCCACCCTCGTCTTACACCGAGCGACATAACAGACCAGCCTTATTTCGACGGCCGAGCGGAATGTTGGGTTTGGGGTACGTGGACCGAAGCTTGGGACGGCATGCAGGAGGACGCCAGAAGTCTAATGCAGCGTTGTGAGACTAAGGGTATTGACGTCACCGGATACGGTTCCGATCTGCCCGAAATGGCAGCGGCAGAGCTCCAGAGGAACATCTGGGCGGTGCGCTTCCTTTACCTGCATATCTTGAAAGGCGGCCTGTGTTTGCGACCCCCTTGGAGCATGGTGGAGCATATCGGCTTCGATGCTGATGGAACCAACGTGAAACGCATATCATGGGTAGGAAATCCGCCGCTCAAATTATGCCCACCTATACCCCAGACCTGGCCAGAGCCAATTGAGAATTCCGAGTGCGCTGAACTGCATCGGAGAGCTATTGGGGCGCTTCCTCCGATTACCCGTCGCATCTATCGCTATATGCGTCGTATTGCAGCAAAAACGCTGCGCTCTCTTAGCTGAAGGAAGTTCGCTCAAGCCATGAGATTGAAGGAAGCAATTCGCTTGGCCACACCGCCTGCACTCTTCGACTACTTGATGCGATTTCGGGGGAAGAGTCAGACCGCTGACTTCGGCCTCTCCGGTAATTATAGCAGTTGGCGTGAAGCAACCACTGCGAGTATTGGATATGACAGCGGGGTCATCCTGGCAAAAACAAAGGAGGCATTGCTCAAAGTCAAGAAGAGCGAGGCGATTTATGAGCGAGATTCAGTGCTATTTGATAGGGTTCAGCATTCTTGGCCTTTGCTTGCCGGCCTCATGTGGGCGGCAGCGCGTACTGGCGGAAAGCTGCACGTACTCGATTTCGGAGGTTCACTTGGTAGTACTTACTACCAAAACCGGGCATTTCTAAATAATCTCCTGGACGTCCGCTGGAGCATCGTCGAGCAGCCGAGCCATGTCGAGATCGGGAAGATGCATTTCGAGGACGACCATCTTCGTTTCTACACTGAAACTTCTAGCTGCCTCGTTGCCGGCCCGCCTAACGTTTTGCTATTCAGCAGCGTGCTTCAATACCTAGAGCATCCTTTCATGATATTGGATCAAGCCTCGAAACTGTCCTGTGACACCCTCATTATGGACAGAACACCCTTTTGGGACGGGCCGACCGACCGACTCTGCGTTCAGACGGTACCACCAGATATTTATTCAGCCAGTTATCCGAGCTGGATCTTTTCAATGTCGCAATTCTGTTGTTACCTGGAGGATAAATGGCAAATCATTGCGGAATTCGACGCGCTTGACAGGCTGCCCGCTCCAGTCGAAACGGCATGGAAAGGATTTATTCTTCAGCGTTCGAGATCTTGAAACTGTAAACCTAAGGCCAAATGTACCATTTCTGCACATACTTCGACCTGAACTATCTGCCCTCCGGTGTTACCCTATACCGCTCTCTTAGGGAGCACTGCCCAGAGTTCAAGCTGTATGTTTTATGCATGGACGACGCGACTCATCAAAGTTTGACGCGCTTGCATCTCCCCGGGCTTGAGCCACTATCCCTCAGGGTTCTTGAGAGAGATGATGAGCCTCTGCGCCATGCTAAAGAAACTCGCTCACAGGTGGAGTACTACTTCACCTGCACCCCGTCGCTGCCGCTATATATTCTGAACCATTACCCGGAAGTCGATCTGATCACTTACCTGGACGCAGACCTTTTCTTCTTCGCAAGTCCCGTACCGGTATTTGAGGAAATCGGAGCCGGATCCATTGCCATCATTCCCCACCGTTTCCCGCCGCAGCTGCGAAAGAGGGAGGTATATGGTATTTACAACGTGGGGTGGCTTTCGTTCAGGAGGGACCGTAACGGGCTTGATTGCCTCCAGTGGTGGCGACAACAGTGTATCGAGTGGTGCTACAACCGTGTAGAAGACGGTCGTTTTGCAGATCAGAAGTACTTAGATGATTGGCCCAGCAGGTTTAGAGAGGTGGTGGTACTAACCCATAAGGGAGCCAACCTGGCGCCATGGAACCTGCACAACCATCTTGTGCATCCTACGAACGGGGGAGCAGTGATGGTGGATGGAGATCCCTTGATTTTTTATCACTTTCACGGACTGAAACGCATCAGACAGTGGCTCTACTATCCCAGTTGGGGGGATTACAATCTTCATCCATCCGCATTTATTCGAAGAAGAATCTATGCTCCCTATATCCAGAATCTGCGAAGCGTTAACCACGAGTTGTTGGCGGGTCTCGGCATACATCCGATCTACCGCGATATAAGAAGGGGAACCAAGGAGACCCATCGCGACCCCGCTTACAAAATACGGCGCCTTATCTCATGGTTAAAAGACGTCGTGACAGATCAATTCATTCTCGTCCTAAACGGATATATCATGTAACGGAAGTGCTCGCCCTCGGATCACCTTTATGACGACATTCATTCGCATCATCTTCGCGTTCCTGGCTTTTCCGTCTGCTCTGGCATGTCTCACCGCAGATTCCTTTGCACATGAACCTCTATACAGTGAGCGGCCAGGAAAATTGCGCATACTTGTCGATAAAGTACTGATGCGATCCACCAATTGGATAATGACTGAGGAGCACGTTAAGGAGATAGCAGGGGCCGGTTTCAACGTGGTTTCGCCGCGCTCAGGCGGAGAGGATCTCAACCGTGTCCGTGAGATCGCCGGATTCGCCCGGAAGTACAATATCAGCTATTTGCCATGGATGAGGGGCTCCCTGGTCGCTAGGACCGGACCCCGGATGCTCTACGAAAATGGAGTCGAACAGGCAATCTGCAGCCCTGACTCGGACGAACTGTGGCAATGGATGGTGGGACTAATACTTGAATACGCACGCATCAGCATGCAAATTCCGTCGCTTACAGGGGTGTTTCTTGATTTTGAAAACTATTACCCTCCTCAGAGGCCTGGACATTTGTACTTCCTGTCTTATGACGATGCCATGATGAGCGCCTATGCCGGTGCCAAGGGTCTCACGCTCCCTCAAATCGAGAAGCCCAATCGATACCGATGGCTCACAAGTCAAGGTCTTCATCGAGATTTGGAGCTTTTTCAGATAGAAAGATGGAGAATCCGATGCCGCAACTTGAGGCAGAGGGTGGATGCATTTAACCCCAGGTTTCAGTTCTTCGTCAATCCTGGAAAGGGTACGCCCTTCCTCATCGAGGCCGCTTTCCCAGAATGGTCAACTCCTGAAACTCCGATCATTTTGGCTGATGACATTACCTACGGGCGCCCTTCACCTGACACGCCACATAAAGATGCATTGCTGATAAACCAGAGGAAGTTAGCTAATCAGATCAAAAAGGCGCAACAACTGTCAATACCCTTCAAATACATCGGTGGGATCGATCCAGTCGTCCGAAATGCGGATCCGGAATTCTCGGCCCGCAACGCCGTGATGATCTCTGAAACAGCGGATGGTTACTGGGCCTTCTACGAGGGCCCCAAGCTGGGCAAAGACCATTCAACTTACTTTGACTGGTTCACTAAGGCTAATTTCGCCATCGAAAGGAATGATTTCCGGTTTTGGTCCGAAGACAGGGTGACCCCCGACTTTAGTACGAGTTTCCCCATGTAGACAGGACCACACTCCAATGTCCATGTTTACGAAAATGTTTTCCTCGATTAAAAGGAGGTCGACCAATTATCCCTTTTATTGGAAACTAAAGGCGAAGGCCCCCATCATCACTTCCCCGAGCGGAAAGCTTCCCTGCAGCAAGACCCTCAACTTTGTCCTTATCGTCGGGTTGAATTTTGACCAGTCCAAGCCTAATGCAGAGACAACGTGCCGTATAGGCTATTGCAGAGGCTTCGAGCAGATCGGTGTACCCTTTCACATAATCAGCATCGCCGAAATCTACCGGAAACTTGACGACATTGAAGCTCCCGTTTGCTGGATCTCAGGGAGCGACTACAGGATGCTATCCAGAGAGAACGCCAAGGTCTTGAAAAGGCATAAGCACATGGTCTGGGTCACTCCCCTGTTCAAAGGGGATACCGCTTATTACGAGAAACTGGGACTGCCCGAGCGGCCGTGGCCAGAACACTTATGTAAGAAGGTGCTGTCGACTCGTCCGGAGTTTGTTTTCGCCGCCAGCACCCGCTCAGCCATGGATTTCTACCGCGGGTGGGAGAAGCTGGGCGCAAGGGTGGTAGCCTTGCCTTTGGGTTGTGATGTCGATCTTTATCATCCCCATTATTCCGATCCCGGGAACTTTCGTAGCATTAAAATGGCCTTGGTAGGGGGATATTGGCCGGAGAAGGCGAAACAGTTTGACCGCTATCTGAAACCGTTCGAAGACATCCTTACAGTATTCGGTTACAACAAATGGCCGTACCGGAACTACGGTGGAATGCTCGAGAGGCGGCTTGAACCCCCTCTTTACAAATACGCGGGGCTCTGCCCTGTCATAAATGAGCCCAGAGTGGAGCTTATGGGCACCGATATGTGCGAACGATTATTCAAGGTTCTAGGCTGTCAAGGGCTGGCCGTAACGGATTGTGCGAAAGTGTACAGGGATCTCTTTACCGAACAAGAACTGCTTGTTCCTCACAACCCAAAAGAATATGTCGAAATTGTAATGGATATCCTCCGTAATCCTGCAGGATACCAACGCTACAGGCAGAGCGGATTCGATGCAGTTTTAAACGGGCATACCTACGCCCATCGGGCTAAGCAGGTTCTGGAGGAGCTTGGGATAGAATCGCCGGAAACGGATGGAATCGGTTCCATGAAGCTCTTTTTGGGTGCAAGTGCATAGCTTCGTCTCTTCAGCAACACGACGATGATATCGGAGCAGCTTACGAGTCAGGCGAAAAACCATACGTGCTTAGGCATATGCGTCCCGACTGTTCGCCAACCCCAGATTTCGAAGTTTCTGCAGGAATGGTTTTCACACTGGTCCAGGGATGACCAGCTTCCCTATGACATCAATATTTTCGTCCACGAGGATAACCCTCAGCCCAGGTTCGACATGGGCCGATCCGCCCATGTCGTAGTCACTCACACTTCTCATAGAGACATCGACCGGGTTCTCGGTCGGAAAGGATGGATCATTTCGCGGGGGTCAGGCGCGTGTCGTAGTTTTCCCATGTACTTGGCCTGGCGGGCTGGATGTGACTACATCTTTACACTCGATGACGACTGCTATCCCCTGGAGGATGAACATGAGTCGTTTCTTGATTCCCATTTGGCCGCCTTCAGTCTCGACCGCTGGTTTCGAACTGCGGATATGCTTGAACCAAGAGGCATACCTTACGGAGATAAAGGGCACTTGCCCGTGCTCCTGAATCATGGGCTATGGACCGGCAACCCTGACTTGGATGCTCCGACATCCCTTGCAAACAGCAGAAATCCTGTCACGGTCGTAGTACGAGGCACCCGTGAGGTGATACCACCGGGCATGTATTTTCCTTTGTGCGCCATGAACGTCTGCTATCGCCGGGAGGCAATACCGGCCGCCTACAACCTGATCATGGGTATGGACTATCCCGGATTCGACCGTTTTGATGACATCTGGAGCGGCTTACTACTGAAACGGATCGCAGACCACCTTGGGTTCTACATTACAAACGGGAAGCCCCTCGTTCACCACCAGATTGCCTCCAATCCGTTTTCCAATCTGCGCAAAGAAGCACTTGGAATCCAGTTACACGAAGACTTCTGGAAGCATATCGCCTCGGCAAAACTCGATTTCAGCTGCACCTCCGTGACGTCCTGCTACCGCCAATTGGCGCACATTGTCCGGGCCTTTCCTCAGGAATTTCCTTCGGCCCCTTGCCCGAGTGGTTACTTCGAACGGCTTGCAGAGGCCATGCTCTGCTGGCTCTCCCTTTTCGAGTCGTCTGATGGACCCTAGCGGACGTGCACAGGGGATGGTATTTGGGGCTGCTTCACTCCTCGCCACAGCCAAGGCGGCCCTGCGCAATGCGGTACCGAAGCCCTCGGTTCAATGGTTAAATCTCTATCGTATTCATTTCCATGATTTTCTGCTCGCTCCCCCTGTTCTTGTTTTTCAGATGGGCAAGGTTGGATCGCAGACAGTAAGGATATCTCTCATCAGGAGTGGGCATCTTCGTGGACCGGTCTACTCGCCTCACTTCCTTTCGAAGGAAGGGATAGAGTCGGCACTGCAGTATCACCTTCGGCTCCCTACGCCTTACGTCCCATTTCACCTCAAACGGAGCATCCTTCTAAGGAGAAAGTTTCTTAGGTACAAGGATAGGACATCCTGGAAAATCATCTCGTTGGTGAGAGATCCGATCGCCAGAGAAGTGTCCGATTTCTTCACCAACGCACCGTCGGTTCATCCGGAAATGTATACTGCATCGGGCAGACTCAACCTGTGTGATGCTCTGTGTTGTCTGGTGGACACGTTACACGCATTTGAGGCGTCCTCCGACTATCTCTGCACATGGTTCGACAAGGAGATGAAAACCGTTTCCGGCATAGACGTTTACGATTATCCCTTCGATCATGAAAGCGGCTATACGATCATAGACAAGGGAAACATATCCCTTCTCCTGTTGAGACTGGAGAATCTGAATGACATATTTGAACAGGCGGCTCGGCAATTCTTCCGTCTCGAAGCGGATTTTCTTCTAATTAGGTCAAATTCTTCATCAAACCACCCATATTCGGAAATATACAACGATCTGCTCAGCAAAATCGTCGTTCCGAAAGAGACTTGCGAGCGGATATACTCATCTCGGTTCGCAAAGCATTTCTACAGCTTGAAAATGCGTCAGGCCTTTATGGAAAAGTGGTCCCGTGAATTGCGAACATCCGCATCCACGCCACGCAGAGTGTGAATACTGGCCTGAGAGCAACCAAATGAAAATACATCCCAAAATCTCGATCATTACGGTTTCCTTCAACCAAGGCTCCTTTATAGAGCAGACTATTCGCTCTGTTCTGGAACAAACTTATCCAAATATCGAGTACCTCGTTGTGGATGGAGGGAGCACGGATGGCAGCGTTGAGATTATAAAAAAGTACGCCGATTGGCTTACATACTGGGTCAGCGAACCGGATGAGGGTCAAAGCCACGCGTACAACAAAGGCCTTAGCAAGGCTACGGGCGAGTACCTGTTGTGTCTCAATTCGGATGATTTTCTCCTCACTCCGGATATCATAGCCAAGATCGTCGACTACCTTGAGGAAGTTAGGGAGGATGATTACTCAGCTTTCATGGGAAATATCATCTACGTGGATGATAAAGGCAATAGAATAGGTGATGGTACCAATCTGGGACTTGAGTACGATTTCTCTACCCTTTTGAACCATGTCCCGATGGTGATACACCCCGCGACCCTTTTCCGCGTGGACATTATAAGGCTGGTCCGTGGATTTTCGAGGGACGTCCACTACCAGATGGATTATGACATTTTCCTGAAGATAGCAAAGATCAAACCCATAATCTCAATGCCTTTCTTCGTTTCCGCCCTAAGGAGGCACGAAGCCTCCAAAGGGGGAGGAACTCAAAGCTGGCAGTTTTGCTGGGAATTCGTCAAAGTCCGACAGAGACATGGAGGACGGCTCTTTTCCAGAATAAATCTCGTTCCCGGCAAGAGACTCCTCTACAAACTGGTGGGGGAAACTCTCATATCCCGGCTTGCCGGCATGCCCGGCGTTCAACGGGTTTCCAGAAGGACGGGCTGGCACAATATAAGGAGCGCAAACTGGATCCGAAGAGACAACCTATAGAACTTCCCTGCGTAACGGGTCCACGGTCACCCTTTTCAATCAATAGAGTCTCACCACCCAGACGACCCACAGTCTTGCGGCCAAGAGAATGAGACTTTTTCTGAGCCTACATCCCTCCGGAAATCGATCGGTGCCGGGAAGTATGACATGGCTTAGGAATCTTTATGAGCCCTTGTGCGACCTCGGACACGATGTGCATCTATTGCGAATCGATTTAGTAGAGAACGCACTGGGAGGGAGACAAACTGCAGACTTCAGATCAACATTTTCCGAGAAGCTGCTCACCGAATTCAAGCACGAACACAAGAAAAGACCTTTTGACTTTTTCCTATCCTATTTCAGAGACTCCGATGTCGATCCCTCGTGCATCGATGAGATCAGCAGGGCAGGAGTACCTACCGCGAACTTCTCTTGTAATAATGTACACCAGTTTTACCTGACGCGCCAGATCGCGCCCCACTTCGACTACAATCTGCACTCCGAAGCAGATGCCGGTGAAAAATTCAAAAAGCTCGGGGCGAACCCAATTTGGTTTCCTATGGCGGCCAACCCTAAGTACTATCGTCCTCTCGATCTCGAGAAAACCTTGGACGTGTCCTTCATAGGCGGAGGTTACGCCAAGAGACCTTTTTACATCTGGGCTCTCCTGCAAAATAATCTTGACATACACGTTTTCGGACCAAACTGGAAGGCTCCTGAGAAAGCAGGCCGGATTCTGAGGGCTAAACTCGAGCTCTACCGCATTGCCCTTCTCGCGCGTTTAGCGGTTATGGCTGACCCGTCGGAACGCGCCCGGCTGTCATCCCAACTCGCCGATATTGATTTCAGATTCAAGCTCGCTTCCGTCTTTCCAAACAACATACATCATCCTGTCAGCGATGACGAAATGATCAGAACCTATAACCAGAGCAAGATCAGCCTCGGCTTTCTCGAGGTATACGAAAACCACGATTCTTCCGTCAAATCACTTCAACATATCCATTTGCGCGAATTCGAAGTGCCGATGTGCAGAACCCTTTATTTCACGAACTACAGCGACGAACTGACCGCATTTTATGAACCCGATAAGGAAGTGGTCGTGTTTAGAAATGAATACGAGTTGATGGATAAACTCAAGTACTTTTTGGCAAACCCGGAGGAAGCAGAGAAGATAAGGGTCTCCGGTTATAAGCGCGCCCTGGGCTGCCATACTTGCCAGAGGAGAATACACTCCCTTCTGGATTCCATAGGATTACATTGAAGGGATCGCCCTCGGTGAACAGAGCCACCATCTCACAACGTCTTCTTCCATGGGGATTTATTGCTGTATTTGCCCTGGTGTTGGCAACGTTTGTGGTTCCCCGAATTGGGAATTTTGTCGATGCGCTGCTTCTGAGGGCTGCCGCCAGCCTTGGCGGTCAAACCAACGTTTATATCGCGCTGGCTTTTCTGGCGTTGTCGCCGGTCGCGTTCTTGGTGCTGTTCCGCCTCAAGCCAGTAACCCTGATCACACTGGTTATCGCCTTGCTACCCATTTTATCGCCGCTCCGGCGGTTTTTCGGCATTTACGCCTACACGGACTGGATGGGAGGGACGCAACTCATCTCTGGTCTCGCCATAATAGCCCCCCTTCTGTTCATCTATCTTTGCATTTTCCATCCTGTCAGCCCGCAGGTCAGGGGATGGCGCCTGCCCCAATCCAAATGGTTTTACCTGATGCCGATATCGGCTTTAATTACACAGCCTTTCTTCTTTTCTCTTCCCCAGGCACTGCGGATTGTCTACGTGCTTACTATGACCCATCTCTTCTGGTACTTGATCGTTGTTGCATATGTTAATACGATTGAGGATTCGCGAAAGTTATTGTGGGCTATACTGGCCACCACTGTGCTTTCAATCCTGCTTACCGCTTTTACTGCCGGGGACCAGGGAGCGGCTATTCTCGAACAGCAGAAGTACGCCCGAGTGAAATCCGCCCATATGGGCTCAAGTAATGAGTACGGTGTACTCATGACCTCAACGTTGTGCCTCCTACCCATACTGCTTTACCGCACAACCAACCTCGGCAAGTGCCTCCTCATGGTTGCACCCGTGATCCTTGGAAAGACGTTGATTGCAACGGGTACGAGGGGGGCTTATGTCTCTATTCTTCCTATTTTTGGCTATCTCTACCTTTACCGAGTCAGCCCCAAGCGCCTGGCCTTCTTTCTCATGGCTTCCTTTCTGGTGTTACTCCTCCTATATGACCCGCTGACGTTTTATTTGCAGAGACGGCCGATTACCTTGACGGCCTACGAGGACAGATTCTCAAACTCCATGGCGATTCTAGAGGCCCTTCTTTCCTGGCCCTACTTTTTTCTGGGATACGGGTTCGGGACCATTCAGACCTTCTGGAATATTCCCGGAGCGTATTATGGCCACGCTGCCCACAACGGCTACCTCCAGGCATGGATAGAATTGGGGTTCCTGGGCTTTGTCGGATTCCTGATGTGGATATTTATTACTCTCAAAACCGGAGTATGGAAAGCTCTTAGGACGCCAGTCTTTGAAGAGAAACTGACCTTATTGGGACTTGTCCTTTCCGTTTGCTGCTGGCTGATACTATTCATATCCACCACGGGCAACTACACTGGAGGAATAGTTGCTTTATACACCGTACTCACGACTGAACTCGCCCTCATAACCGCACTTACGAAGAAAGCGACTCTTTATGGACACCTTACCCCATCGCCCTCTTATCAGCATTGTGATGTCTGTATACAACGGCCAAGACTACCTCGCGGAAACGATAGACAGCATACTGGCCCAGACGTTCAGTGATTTTGAATTTGTCATCATCGACGACGGCTCCACCGACTCCACTCCTGAGATCATCCGCTCTTACAACGACGGTAGAATTAAGCTGCTACAAAGGACAAATCGCGGCCTCTTTTCCTCGCTCAATTACGCAATACGACTTTCCTGCGGGAAGTATATCGCAAGGATCGATGCAGACGATATCGCCATGCCCTATCGATTGGAATCCCAGTCCGACTACCTTGAGTCGAATCCCGGGTGCGCCCTGTTGAGCGGGCACAGCGAGTACGTCGATCGGCACGGAAATGCACTGTATATCCACAAGCTTCCTCTCGCGGACGAAGCTATCCGAAGTGGCTTACCCTACTCGTGTCAAATCATCCATCCCGCAGTCATGTTCCGGAGGGACCATTTCCTACAGACCACCGGTTTCCTGGAGCAGTACAGCAATGCCGCTTTTGAAGTTCTATTATGGAACCAATTTGCCCGGCTGGGATTTTTCGCCAATCTCAATCTCGTGCTCATCAAATACAGGATACGACCGGGCTCACTTACGGGCATAAGCCGGTTTGAAGCCAGGAGAAAAAGACTGATACTGGGAAAACTGATCAATGATCGATCGCTCTCTTCCGGAGACGTCGCTTTCCTTAAATCGCTGCAAGAGGAGACTCCAACAAAAAGAGAGGCCCGGTACCTCTGGAGGTTGGGCATGATTCATAAGGGAATGAACAATTTCCACGCGGCCAGGACATGCCTCAGGGCTTCCCTGCATCAACGCTTCACCGCCTTGACGCTCTACCACTACTTGACGGTCCTTATTGCCAACAAGTCTAATCACAGGGCACGATCGCTTCATGGTGCACCCTAGCGTCAGCGTCGTCATGCCCGTCCACAATGCGGAGAGATACCTGTCCGAGGCGATCGGGAGCATTTTGAGCCAAACCTTCAGCGACTTCGAACTTATTATTATTAATGATGGTTCAACAGACCGTTCACTCCAAATTATACAATCCTTTTACGATCAGAGAATTAAACTTATATCTCACCCGAATAGAGGATTGGCTGCCTCGTTGAATGCAGGCATCAAAATCGCAAGAGGGAAGTACATTGCCCGTATGGACGCGGACGATATAAGCTGTCCTGATCGGCTGTCCCTTCAATTTTACTACATGGAACAACACCCCGAATGTGTCCTTTCAAGCGGAGCAGTTGAATACATCGATGCTGAGGGTGTATCCCTGTACACTCGTTCCTTGCCCGCCGAAGACATCAAAATCAAAGCCGGACTTCCACTACATGTCCAAATTATACATCCAGCCTGCATCTTGCAGAGGGCTGTTTTCTCGAAAACATCCGGTTATAGGGAGGACATCAAGAAGCACATCGAAGATATACTGCTTTGGAACGAACTCAGCGAGCTGGGACTGTTTGCTAACCTAAAAGAAGTCCTACTCAGATACCGTATTTCACCTGGTAGCATTACGGGTCACAGCCGCTTTTGTGCGATGCGAAAGAATAGAATCGTACTCAAGCTTCTCGCAAAGAAACAATTATCGTCTAGAGAACTACGGTTTCTCGAAAACCTCGGGAAAGAGCCGGAATCGGGCAAGAAGGCGCGATATTTCTGGAGACTCGGCCTCATTTACATGTCTCGAAGAGACTACGCTGCTGCTGTAAAAAACCTCAAAGAATCCCTGAGTTGCAGCTTTAGGTTGCTGACCTTGTATCAATACATAAAGGCTTCCTATCACCTTGTTCTTTTCGGGAAATGATCAGAATGCACCACTTGGAGAGACGATGCCTGGGACCCACCTGACTTTCGGCAGCAAGGGTTTGTCGGATACGCAGCTCCTGTTGGCCTTTGACGATGTAAGGTCCCCGGAGAACATTCGGGTAACTGAATACTACCGAGATGGCAGGACGTCATTGGCTTTGTCAGCGTATGACGGTTATCCGCACTACATAATTGAGGACGAGCGCTCAATCATTATATTGGAGGGGATGGTATATAATTTTTCGCAAAGTGCAATACGCCAAGCCCTAGCATCCATCGCCGCTGATTACGCAGAATGCCATGATTATCGACGGGCCATCAGGGAATTCGTCAACGAGAGCGACGGTGACTATATTGTCGTCATCTTCTCTAAAGAACACAAGGAGGTCCTCGTTTTTAATGATCGATGGGCGCGACTTCCTTCGTTCTATTGCATGTCTGATAACTGTTTTGTCTTTTCACGTGAATTAAAGTACATACTGCACTTCCTCGATCACATCGTTTTTAACCGCCCCGCAATCGTTGAATTTCTCGTTTTCGGCTACACACTCGGTGACAAGACCTTCTTTCAGGATATCAAACGATTCGACCCGGCGTCTCTGATTTCCTGGAAACCGACCCGCGATTCTCAAAAGAACGCTTGTGAAAGGCTGTTCACTTCCAACTTCACCACCCTCCAAGTTGGTATGACTCGGGATGACACCGTCCGGCGGTGCGTCACCCTTTTCTTGGAGTCCCTGCTCACAAGGGTCTCAAAGGCTTCTGAATCCGGGCTTGACATAGTTGCAGATTTAAGCGGTGGGTATGACACCAGGAGCGTTTTCGTTGCACTTAGTCGGTTGGGGGTACCGTTCAGGTGTTGTACTGATTGCTCTATCGCCGATGAAAGGGTTACAGCCAGAAGGGTTGCAGACGCTTACAGAATAGGACTTGTGGAGTTCAATGCCAATCATACGGGTCTTGATATAGATCTTGCTCGGCACCTGACCTATTTAACCGATTGCATGGTTAATTACTGGACAACTTACCGTTGTTACCTGGATGCTTTGGAGCGAGGGAAGTCTTTACAGACTCCGATCGCACGCTTCATGGGTTTCGGTGGCGAGTTCATTAGACATCCTTTTCGTCCCAAGACGGGTTATTCGGACTTACTGGAGATGCTGCAGGATAATGCCTTTACCTCCTTTCTTGCAATCGATGCCGCATGCAGTGTTCTGGGGCTTAGAAGGAGCGATTTTTTCGAGAATCTTAAAGCTGAGATTTCAGCCTTTCCGGAATCTACAACAGCAGACAAGGTGAAGCACTTGTATTTTGAGTACTACAACAAAATGGTGAACGGGGGAGAGAATCGCCATCGATTATTCGGGTGGACGGTCCAGCCACTGTGGGGCAAGGACCTGTTTACTTTCGAAATGACCGCCATCCCTCCTGCATGGGTTTCTTTTCGATTCTACAACGACTTCTTATTGGCCCTAGATCCCAAATCCTTAGAGGTACCGCTTTATGGAAGCAACTTTTCCTTACATACTTCATTTGCCCGTGTATGCTTCACCTTCATTAAGGAAATTCGATCGCGAATGGCAGACCAGCGCCACTTTTTGAAGGCAAAGCGGAATTTGTATGCAGGTCTTACCAAATTCACGAAGATCTCTCCCCCGGATAGTTGGTCAATCATGAACATCCGCAATGCTCTTAAGGCCGATGGTCCACTACTAACTCTCATCGATGCAGATGCAGTGAACTCCTTTTTGGAGACACGCCCCCGAGGACCCCAGCTCCAACAGCTCCTCACCTTGATTCTTTACATCGAAGCCATCCAGGACAAATTCCGAGATAACTTGGCATACTAAATCTCTGCCTCATGAGAGTTCTAATTGTATCCGACATGTTTCCCAGAGGCGACAATCCTCTTTCCGGAGTCTTCGTCCTGGATCAGGTGAAAGCTCTTCTTCGAAACGGGCTTGACATCACCGTCATCTGTCCAACTCCCCGCTTCATCGCCCATTTGGGTCTGGTGGGGAATTTCAAAAGGGGGACGGCACTGAAGTCCAACCGGAGGCATATTTCAGGGGTGGAAGTCGCCTCCATTCCCTACTTGAACTTACCGCTCTCAGTCGGAATTCAACTAACGATCGCTTCCATGTACTTGGCCCTGCTTGGGAGCATCAAGAGGGAATTCGACAAGCGTCGAGTGGATATTATACATGCACATAGAGTTTTTCCAACCGGATACGTCTCTATGCTTATTTCGCGAAAGTTAGGCGTACCATGCGCGATATCCGCCCATGGTTCTGATGTTCATACACATCCATTCAACAACACGAAGATAGGAATGCTCACCCGCAGAACTATTGAAGGTGCTGATCAATTGATCGCCGTCAGTTACAGCCTAGCGCTGCAAATTGAGGGCCTAAGACGACCCAAAAATCCAGTACTTGTTGTGCATAACGAAATTGATACCACTCTTTTCAAACCAATACCAGAAAGGGCGGCATTACGGAGGTCACTCGGACTGCCTGAGCAGGGGCTCGCCATATGCTATGCCGGCAGGATCTCCCAAGAAAAGGGGATACTGGAACTGGTATCTGCATTCGACTCTCTTCGTGCCTCAAACCCGGACGTCTGGCTACTCCTCATTGGAGATGGGCCGCTCCGACGGGAGATTCAGAACTATGGCGCGATTCGGCAGAATCGAGTCTTCTGCGTTGGGCCTGTCTTGCACGATGACATGGCCAAATGGTTGAACGCCGCGGACATATTCGTCATGAGCAGCCACAAGGAAGGAGCTTCCATGGTTGTTCTGGAGGCGATGGCCTGCGGCCTTCCAATCATAGCCACCTCTGTTGGGATTGTTCCTGAGCTTGAAATTGAAAACTCCTGTGGTTTTGTTATACCGGCCAACCAAGCCGCTCCTTTAACTGCTGCGCTGGAGCAGCTCATTCAAAATGAAGAGTTGCGCCTGCGAATGGGCTTTTCCGCCAGAAACATAATAACTTCCAAATATGAACCTGCCAATACACTCTCTCGGTTGCCCCAGATCTATCGAAGATTGACATCACATCCTCTGGGTGACTTCTAAGTCGTGGCGCCTGATCACATCGGTGAAAGATCCCGCGTGATCTACTTATGTCTCCAAGCCACACAGGAGGGACAGGCCAGCTATGCTCATGTTCATGAGATCGTTTCTGGCCTAAGAGACCTCGGCTGGGAAATAGTCCTTTACGAACCATCGTGTAAATCCGCAACCTCTCGCGGGGCTTTTGCTCGTTTTGTGCAGTTTGTTATCGTCCAGGCTAGGCTGGTTCTAAATCTGAGGAAAGTAGATATCGTTTACATTCGTAATCATTTTGCAGCGTTTTTGACTGCAGCATGGGCAAAGGTACTGCGCGTGTCTTTCGTGGTTGAGGTAAATGGGCCTTATGAAGATATGTTTACCGCATATCCCTGGATACGCAGATACAGGTGGCTTTTCGTGTGGCTTGCGCGGACCCAGATGAAGTGGGCTAGTGCATTGATCACCGTCACGCCTGAGCTCAGGGATATGGTTCTGAAGGATGCAGGGAATAAACACGTACAAGTCATCCCCAACGCCGCGAATATCGAGGTCTTCAATCCTCGTGCAAAGACAACTCATAAACTGCCGAAATCATTCGCGGCCTTTTTTGGTGGACTTGCGGTTTGGCAAGGCGTCGACACATTATGTGCTGCCATACGACATCCAAATTGGCCGACTGATGTTTCCCTTGTCATCATGGGGGATGGAGTAGACCGTCATAAAGTCGAGCAACTGTCGGCTGAAAACCCTAATGTTCTATATCTGGGGACGGTCCCCTACCATCAGGTACCAGGAATCGTTGCCCAGAGTGTTGGAGGGCTTATTCCAAAAAACAACGTTGGTGGGCATTTGAAAACCGGTCTTTCGCCCCTGAAATTATATGAAACCCTTGCCTGCGGGGTGCCCGCCGTGGTTACAGACATACCAGGCCAGTCCGATTTGGTTCGAACGCATGAGTGTGGAATCGTAGTAGGCATCGACGATCCTGCCGGTTTGGCGAATGCCGTTCGCTTCCTCCACTCCCATCCTGAGGGACGACGTGAAATGGGGAGAAACGGCAGAAAAACCGTGGAAGAACGCCACTCGTGGAAAATCAGGGCGAAGGCTACCGAGCATGTATTGCTATCCCTATCCCGTCGCTAGTGCTTCTATGAAAGTCGCGCACATTACCACCGCAAACATCTCCCTTCGCTACTTGCTATTAAATCAACTTAACAGCCTCGTCCAGGATGGCTATGAAATCGTTGGCATTTCCCCTCCCGGCAATCATTTGAAGGAGATTTATTCCTTTCGCCATGTACCAATACCAATGACCAGGCATGTCTCACCCGTACAAGATCTGCCGTCTCTTTTTTCTATATATAGAATACTCGTACGGGAACGCTTTGCAGTGGTCCACACACACCAACCGAAGCCCGGCCTTTTAGGCCAAGTTGCCGCCAAGCTGGCAAAAGTACCGATCAAGATACATACGTTACATGGTTTCTACTTTCATGAAAACATGGCACCCCTTACTCGCAGATTTTATAAATCGATTGAGCAGTTCACAGTCCATTGTGCTGACATGACCCTTTCACAGAATCGCGAGGACATCAAGACTGCCATCCGGGAGGGGATCTGCGACAGCTCGAGAATAGGATACATCGGAAACGGGATCGACCTTGGACGATTTGATCATAGACGCGTAAGCCCATTATCTATCGAGACGCGTCGGACCGAGTTCCATATCCGTACCGGCGACCGTGTTGTAGGATTTGTAGGGAGATTAGTCCAAGACAAGGGTCTACTCGAGCTTTTCGAGGCCGCCAGGATGATCTTGGAGCACGAACCCCGTGTGCGGTTCCTAATCATTGGTCAGCCAGACCAAGACAAGCCTGATGCTCTTACGCCTGAAGATGCCAGAAAACACGGGATATTTGATAGTTGCATTTTTGCCGGGCAGCGGGAAGACATGCCCGAACTTTACTCCCTTATGGATGTTTTTGTTTTGCCGTCGCATCGTGAAGGATTCCCGCGAGCGCCCATGGAAGCCGGGGCGATGGGCGTACCCTGTGTCTTAACGGACGTAAGAGGGTGCAGGGAGGTTGTGGAGCATAATCGCAACGGTCTGCTTGTGCCCCTAAGGAATCCTCCAGCGCTTGCCAAAGCCGTCATCAGACTCCTGACGGACAAAGAAACAGCGACCCGAATGGGAAAGGAAGCTGTCCGGATAGCGCATGAGAGATTTGACGAAAGGGTTGTCTTCGACAAGATCAAAGTTCAGTACGCAAGGTTGATAACTGCCAAGGGCTTTCAACTCCCTTCCAAGGAGACAGGATCAGTTTCCCGCCATGCAGGCGGCTATACGCTCCATGCCAGCTAGGGAGTCGACTGCCATCCATGGCCGCCTTGCATAGAGAGTACGCTTAATTCTTCCTGAAATGCTTCATCACGAATGAATAGCAGTGCCCCAAGATCATGAACGTCCTAGCTCCCAAGCCATTCCCTCTGTTGCTGAGCTTTGATATCGAGAACTGGTATCAGCTGCTGTATCGAGAATTTGGTGTCGATTCCCCAGAAGAAGGCCTCAATGCAGCCTTGTCTCGCCAGGTTTTGTCATTGCTGGAAATACTGGACGAACTGAAAGCGTCAGCCACTTTCTTTCTCCTTGGAGAGAGCATTATCCATTGTCCTGACATCGTTGCGGAGATCGCAAACCGGGGACATGAGATCGCCTGTCACGGCCATTGTCACAAGCCGGTTATGCAGCTATCTCCTGATGAATTCAGGAGGGATGTGGAAAGCGCCTTGGATGCCATCCTAAGAGTATCACCGAACCGCCCGATCGGGTACAGGGCTCCCTTTTTCTCGATTAACAAGAACTGCATTTGGGCTCTCGAGATACTTTCAAATCTGGGCTTTACCTATGATTCCAGTCTGCACGACAGCCCCAAAATCCCTGAGCGCATAAAACCAATCCCTCAACACCCTTTCACCCTGGAGCTGCCGTCGGGAAATGAGCTCAAAGAGTTCCCCATCAGCTTGTTCAGATTTTCGGGCTTTAATCTGCCTATTGGGGGGGGTACCTACTGGCGAGTTCTTCCTCAATTTTTCCTCCGGTTCGCCCTTCGAAGCTTAATTAAACGCAATCCGACAAGCCCTGTCCTCTACTTTCATCCTTATGAGTTCGATCCACAACCTTTAAAGCTTCACCTTCCGCAAAAGGCTACTTCAAAGCAGAAGGTACAAACCGCCTATTTGGAAGCGCGCTACGGATTCGGTAGACGGTCATCATCGGCCAAATTACGCGACATGTCCCGGTTCTTCTCTTTCTCAGCTATTCAACACGCTCTTAATCCTCCAGCGATCAAGCAGTGCTTTGTCAGAATACAGTTATCCTCTCATGGAACTCTTCACACCACCGCCAATCTAGCGAATTGTCACCCCTGTAAACACTCTTATGACTGATATTGAATATAGTAAGTACAAGCCGGGCGATGAGGCACAAATCCTGGAGTTACACCACAGAGTATTTAATTCCGATTACACCCTTGATTACTGGAAATGGCACTTCAGGGACAACCCATCTCCCGATGCCCAGATATGGCTTGCATTACTTAAAGGGAAGTGCGTCGGCCACTATGCTCTCATGCCTATGTCCTTATGGGTTGGTGAGGAAATCTCTGTTTTTCAATCCCTGATCAGCATGATCCATCCCGATTACCAGAGAAGGGGAATATTGAAGGGCCTTGAATCTGTCGCTGGAACTAACTTGGCTGGGAAATACCCGATGTATACATTTCTCAATCATAATTCATATGATGTTTATACGAAGAGATTTGGCTGGGAATATATGGGAGATGTCCCGATATACGTAAGGCTCGTGAACACCAGGCTATTCGGCGAGCGCCATCCGCTTCTCAAGATACTAAACCCACTCTGCCTGCTCTACCAAAACTTCTTTAGCGGGTTTGGACGGAGACTCTACTTTACAGAATTCAGCGACTTCGACGAAGATTTAGAAAACCTGTGGCTAAGAAACCGCGAGCGTCTCGGTATTACCTTCAACCGGTCTCAACCATGGTTTCAATGGCGATACTCCAAAGGTCCCATAGAGTACATAAAGTACAAGATATTGGATGAAGGCAGAGTCGTAGGATACCTTGTTTTACGGTACCAACCGAGGTTCGGATTTAAGTTCGGATGGATACTCGATATTCTGGTCGATGACGAGCCAGGCAAACATCTTTTCTCTCGAACCCTTCAATCCCTTGCTCTGGAGTCTGCACTGCAATGTGACATACTATCTCTCCTTTTGCCAAATTGTACTTATCGAACGGACTTACATAGGGCCGGTTTCTTCAGGCTTCCAAAGCGGATCCTCCCGCATCCATTCTATTTTTGTGTACGACCCTATGATTATAGGAACAAAGCTTTCGAGGACATTACAAAATGGTACTTGTCTTGGTCCCTGCATGATGCCTTATAGGTACTTGACCGCAGTTGTCGCCGAAGGGTAGACCTTAGTGTCAAATTTTTTTTGTCAATAATCCATGATGTACGGCGACGTACGGCGGTGCCTACAGAACCCGGTTCCGTGTATATACCGTAAATTGATAATCTCCGCTAAGAAGTCCCATTGCCATGACATAGCCAGACTCCACGCCCAAGAGATAGGGACGGGGTTTCTTTCAAGAATCGGGGATAGATTCCTGATCGAGCTTTATGAGGCAGCACAGCAATCCCGGCACGCGATTCTACTTGTCTCGATACATGAAGAAGACACCATCGACGGGTATGTAAGCGCTTCGGTGAACACCCGAAAATTTTATTCAGATTTTCTGCTGGGTAAACACTTTCTCAAATCGATCCCGGCTCTGTTGGGCTCCTTGTTTTTCCAAAGGAGCCCCAGAGATCCTGGAGATAGGGAAGAAGCTGGAACACGTCTGGTGAAATATTGGGAGACCTTTACTTACCCCTTCAGGAATAAAGGGGGAGCCGTTTGCGACTATGAGTTGCTTAGCATCGTAGTGCAAGAGAATACACGGGGGAAAGGTGTAGCGGATGCGCTATTGACGGAACTAAAGAACCGCTTCTTTAAGCATGGGATTACTTGTTTCCAGGTGGTTGTCGGGTCCGCTAATAAGCGAGCTTGCCGATTTTATGAAAGAAACGGTGGCAGGCTGTTGACAGAAGTCGAAGTTCATCGGGGCGAGAAGTCCAAAATCTATATTATAGGATCACGTTAGAAAGTTTCCTTTACCCAATTTTTGATGAGAATGCGTCTAAAATAATGAATGTCATTACAAATTCAGTCGTTCAGGTGCTTTTGTCGCTTCTGCCGGAGAAAGTCAATATTCCGCTGCATATCCCCGAGTTCGAGGGCAATGAAAAGTTGTATGTGAATCAGTGTATCGATTCAAATTTCGTCTCTTATCTCGGCGAGTTCGTGAACCACTTTGAAACCATGCTGTCCGAATTTACCGGCGCCAGGCGCGTTCTGGCGACCGTGAACGGGACCTCCGCACTTCACGCTTGTCTGAAAATCGTCGGCGTGGCTCCAGGCGATGAGGTATTGCTTCCCTCTCTCACGTTTATTGCCACGGCCAATGCGGTCAGCTACTGCGGGGCGGTTCCCCATTTCGTGGATGTGGAAGAGAAAACGCTGGGGGTGGATCCCTTCAAACTGGCGGATCATCTGGAAGCAATCGCAGCGACCGACAATGAAGGCTGCATCGACAAGGAGACCGGCGCGCGCATTCATGCCATTGTCCCGGTGCATACATTCGGCCATCCGGCGGACATCGACCCGCTGTTGGAGGTGTGCCGGAGATACGGCGTCAAGGTGGTGGAGGACGCGGCCGAGTCCCTGGGCTCCTATTACAAGGGAAGACATACCGGGACGTTCGGTCACGTCGCCGCCTTGAGCTTCAACGGCAACAAGATTATCACCACCGGAGGCGGCGGCGCCATCATGTGCAACGATGAGGATCTCGCTGATCTGGCAAAGCACATCACCACCACGGCGAAAGTACCGCACAGATGGGAGTACCGCCACGATATGGTCGGGTTCAACTATCGGCTCCCTGCCCTGAACGCGGCCATGGGATGCGCCCAGATGGAAAGGCTGCCCGATTTTTTGGCCCGAAAGCGGCGGCTGGCGGAGCATTATCAAGAGGCGTTTGAAGGGCTGGAAGGGCTCCGGTTTTTCAAGGAGCCGGAGTTTGCCATAAGCAACTACTGGCTGAATGCCCTCGTCCTGGACAAGCCGGATATGGGATTGCGGGACGAGGTCCTGGAGGCCACAAACAACGCAGGCTTCATGACTCGCCCGGTGTGGACTCTGCTCCATCGTCTCCCTATGTTCAGGGATTGCCCGAAGATGGACTTGAGCACCTCCGAGAGCCTGGAGGCGCGCATCATCAATATACCGAGCAGCGCTTACCTGGGAAACCCCTGACCATCCACAGATTACGCAGATTAGCACAGATTTCTTTGAAGACAAGAATCGGTGTGAATCGGTCAGATTACGCAGATTAGCACAGATTTTTTGAAAAACAGGAATCGGTGAGAATCGGTGTAATCTGCGGACACTGGAGATGGACTTGCGCACCTCCACAGATTACGCAGATTAGCACAGATTTCTTTGAAAACAGGAATCGGTGAGAATCGGTGTAATCTGTGGATGACCAAAATCTGGTTCATCTGCGGAAGATAGACTTCAGCACCTGACCTCCACAGATTTCTCAGATTAGCACAGATTTTTTTGAAGACAGGAATCGGTGTGAATCGG
>JAGUZM010000257.1 GCA_020060805.1 Deltaproteobacteria bacterium
CGTAAATGTTGTCGTTGATGTAAGGGGGCGGCTCGAGCCTCCTGCGGATCCCGTCGAGTCCGGCGGCGAGGAGCACGGTGAAGGCCAGGTAAGGGTTGCAGGAGGAATCCGGGTTCCGTGTTTCAACCCGCAAGGCCTTCAGGGAAGAGGCCGGGATTCTCAGAAGGCTGGAGCGATTGTTGAATCCCCAGGAGATGTAGACGGGCGCTTCCCATCCCGGCACCAGCCTCTTGTAGGAGTTCACGGTGGGGTTGGTGACTGCCGCCAAGGGGCAAGCGTGATCCAGCAGTCCCGCGATGAAATGGCGCGCGATGTCGGAAAGGCCCTGGTCCTTTGTCTCGTCCGCAAAGAGGTTGACCCCTTTCAGAGTGTCCTTCAGGTTCAAATGGACGTGCATCCCGCATCCGTAGGTCCAGACAAAGGGTTTGGGTATGAAGCTGGCGATCAGCCCTCTCTCACCGGCAAAATACTTGACCACCTGCCGGTAGGTCATGGTGTTGTCAGCCGTGGTGAGCGCGTCCCCATGGCCGAAAGTGATCTCGTGCTTTCCCACCGGGACCTCGTGGTGATTTTTCTCGGATACAATTCCCACGGCGTCCAAAGCCCGGCTCAGGTCCTTTCGGAATTCCGTGCCCTTGTCGTAGGGAGGGATTTCGAAATAGGAGGCGCGATCGTGGGGGAGGTAATGGCCGTTTGCGTCCTTCTCGAGGAGAAAGAACTCGATCTCAGGGGCGAGAAGAAAATCCCAGCCCTCACCGAATTCCTTCTTCATGTCCCGGATCGCCCTTTTCAGGACCCCCCTGGGATCGGCCGGAAAGGGCTCGGAGCCGTCCCCCTTGTAGATATCGCAGATGAAGCGGGCCGTCCGGTTCTCCGGCTTGCCCCAGGGAAGCAGGGCGTAAGTGGAAAGGTCGGGCTTCAGACGAAGATCGCTCTCGTTGACGGGCACATACTTGCAGGATGAACCGTCAAACCCGAGGCCTTCCTCCAGAAGGGATTCCAGGTTTCTCGCGGGGTTGATGAGCTGCCGGATGGATCCGTCTATGATCGTAAACTGAAAGTTGAGAAACTTGACCTCATCTTCGTTGATGCGTTTTAGGATCTCTTCCATGTTCATCGATTCTCCTCGTCGTCTTTTTTGTCCAGCAATAGAAGGGTCTGCAGGAGGCATTGGGCGCCTCTCACCAGGTCCTCGGTATCCGTCCACTCCTGTGGGCAGTGGCTGAGCCCGGCCTTGCAGGGTATAAAAATCATGCCCGCTTCGGTCACGGCGTTCATGTGGGCTGCATCGTGTCCTGCCATGCTGATCAGTTCAAGCGTTGAGAACCCCAGCCGGTCGGCGGCTTCTCGGATGGCTCCCCTGACATCAGGGGAAAAGGTCGTGGGTTCGGTGCGGTAAAGGGGCTTGCGATCCAGATGGATGCCGCGCGTTTCCTGTATGCGAGAGACTTCTTCTCCGAGGGCGTGCAGAATTCGGTGTACGCTCTCAGGGTAGTAACTCCTGATCTCAGCATCCAAATCCACGCGCTCAGGGGTGATATTGATCGAATTGGGAAAGACATTGAGGTGCCCGATCGTGGCCACGGCTTTGCCCTCTTCGCCCCTTGCCGCCCTCTCGAGGGCGAGGATTACCTCGGAGGCGGCGCAAAGGGCGTCGCGACGCTCGGTCATGGGGGTCGTGCCGCAATGGCTCGCCACGCCCATGACGGAGATGCGTTCCCGGCAGATCCCGGTCACCCCCTTGACCACCCCGATGTTCTTCCTTTCTCTATCCAGAAAGGGCATCTGCTCGATGTGGAGCTCCAAGAAATACTTGACGGATCCGGGCTTGAGAACGGCCTCTTGAATTCGTTCCAGATCGCCCCCGATGGAGGCAAGGGCGGTCCTGAAATCCTTTCCCCCGTCGTCCCGGAGGGCTTCCAATTGGGTCTTTTGGAGCTTGCCAGCGAGGCCGCGGCTTCCAAGGGTGGAAATCCCGAAGGTGTTGGGCTCTTCCGAAGTGAGCATGGCGAGCACCAGAGGGTGCTCCGTCTCGATGCGGAGGAGATCCAGGACCCTGAAGGCCTCGAAGGCGCTCAAGACCCCGGCCGGCCCGTCGAACTTGCCCCCGTTCCGGACGGAATCCAGGTGGGACCCGGTCATGATGGCCGGCCAGTCGGGGTGCTTCCCCTTCCTCCGGGCAAAGATATTTCCCAGGGGATCCGTGTGAATCTCCGCGTGCAGTTCCGTTTCAAGGAGGTGCAGGAATTTTTCCCTGCCCTTACGATCCTCTTGGCTGAACGCCAGGCGCGTCACGCCGCCGAATTCATTCGCCCCGATCCGGGCAAAGGCCTCGATGTGCGAGGAGAGCCGCCGGGGGTCGAAAGCGTTCATGATGCTTTCAAGGGTGATCGTTGAGTTATGCATGGCTCGCTCTTTTTTCCTGCATGAAAATCTCCAGCTCCCGGGCCATGGCCTCAAATTCCCGGGTCAGGGCTGCGGATTCCTTCTTATTGGCCCTTCCCACCTCGGTGACGATCATGTTGAAAAGGCAGAAGGCCGCGCAGTAGGAATCGAAAATGGTGCTGAAGGTGACGGGAATGATAAGGGCGACCGTTGAAAGGGGATAAAGAAAAGAATCCATCTTGTCCGTGATCCCCACGATCGTTCCATGTCGATCCCTGCAGAATTCCACCATCTCCACGGTTTCACGGGGATACCGGGGGAAGGCGATGGCGACCACGATATCTCTGGGTTTCAGGTGAAGCAGCCTGTCATAATCCGAGGTGGATCCCCCGGTGACGGAAATGACGTTCCTCTTCACCTTGCTGAGAAAGTAGCTCAAATACTGCGCGAGAGAGGCCGAACCTCGTGTTCCGATCACATAGACGTTCCCGCTTTTGGCGATCATCGACACGGCCCTTTCAAAGGCCTCCTGGGGAAAGTTGCGGGTAAAGGCGGTGAGGGTCCTGATCTCGCGCAAAAGGATGTTGGAACTCCCCTCGGAGGCCGATGCGGTATCTGTGAGGCTGAGATGGAACCGATCCGCGGAAGTGAGTTCGGCCGTCAAGAGCGCCTGAAACGCTTCCTGGAACAGGTAGTATTTCCGGAAGCCCAGGAACTGGGCGAAACGGATCACCGTGGGCTGGCTGACACCGATATCGCTGGCCAGTTGGGTCGCTGTCAGAAAGGCAATCTTCTCGTAGTTTCCCAGGAGATAACTGGCGATCTTGGCCTGCTGAGGCGTGTAGCGGGCCTTTTGAGATTTGATGGCCTGTAAGATATTGCCTTCCTTCATGGCTCAATGTCTGAATAAGATTATTCAAGAATGAATGGGTTTGCATGGTATTATTCATATCCACAGGGTGTCAACAAAAATATATTTGGCCGCATGGTCCCGGAGCTCAAGCATTTCGTTGAATGGAACGACCCTCACCCCAAGGCGGTCCACTCACCGGAGGACCCGCTCCTGATCAAGCAGGGTAGGGTTGTGGGCACCATCTGGAAGCCTTGTGGCAAGAGGGGCAAGAGATCTAGCAACTTATCGGTTTTTTTGACATTTTCAGACACACCATGGTAGAATGCTCAAAAGACAAAACACCCGGGGTGGATCGCTTCTATTTCCCGCAGGCAAGCTCAGGCGGAAGAGGGGCGGTCGTTCACCGCGAAAAAAAGAGTGCTTCTCCTCGTCATGAACAGGGCTTTCCCGGGCGTGTCAAAACCCGGCCAGTTTTGCGAAGGGGGTGGGTTTAAAGATGAAAAGAGTGTTCCAGTACATCATAGCCATCGGCGTGCTCATTGTCGCCCTGAGCGCGGCACGGCCTTACTGGAGCCTATACTGGATAGGAAAAGAAGTGGAAGCAGCCGCCGTGTACGGGACCAAAAACCGCATCGATGACACTCAGGATTTACTGGACAAGAAGATGAAGGATGGGGGATACAGGCTGAGGGGCAAGGATTTCCATATCGAGAAGAATGCGAAGAACCGCGTGACCATAACCGTCCAGTACAAGGAGAGCATCAGCATTTTCGGCATCGTGCTGAAGGAACTCAACCTCACCGTGGAAAAGACCGCCTCAGAGGTGAAGGACCTCTTCTAAACGCCCGGGTCCCCGAGGGTGTGACGAGGAAAATGGTCTCCGCCGATTTTGCAGGAAGAACGGACGGATGGTGCCGGCGGCCCGTCTTGTTCCGGAGTCAGGGATGGGAAGAAAAATATTTCCATGGTTGCTCTTGCTCGTTATCCTGCCGTCCGCCTGGGTGGGGTGCAAGACAACGAGAATGGTCTGGAAACCCGAGCCGGAGCTCGTTAAGCGGAGCAACCCACACTTCGATGTCGAGCTATCCCTCCATTGCGAAAAAGACGGGTGTGCAGGGTTCAACCTGTTCCTGGAAAACAAAACGGGCAGGGACCTGGAGATTGATTGGGGCAGGACTTTCTATTTGAGCCAGCACAAGGAGAGCGGCGGGTTCGTGTTCGAGGGGATCATCCTGAGGGACAAGAACCTGCGCAAAGCCCCTGATATCGTGGTCGCATACGGCGTATTATCGAGAAAACTAATCCCGGAGAGCCTGCTCGACCCTGCCCGCGGCTCGCGTTTCAGGAACATGGGTCCAGGGGATCACGGTATGTTGCTGACGGTTATCGCAGGGGGACAGGTCATTCAGGAAACGTTGAACCTCAACCTCCTGGGTTTGGTCATGGAGGAGAGGGTTCCCCTTGGTTTCCAGGATTCAAAAGAAGCCCCCAGGTAGCCCCTTCCCCCCCGTTGTTTAGCCGCGAAGGGTCGTTTCGATCCTGTCCATACACTCGTCAATGTTTTCGGTCGGGCATGCGAACATCAACCTCGCCCTTCCCTCTCCTTTCAGCCCGAAGAATGCGCCCGGCGCGACAGCGACCCCGCCGTCCAGGAGGCGTCTGAAAAGCTTCTCCGAGGAGGGCTCGATCCTGGAGAAGTCCGGAAAAACATAGATGCCGGCGCTCGGGAATGGACAGCGGACACCCGGGATGGCGTTGAGCCGGGCGACCAGCCTTTCCATATTGACCCTGCAGAATTCCCGCGCCCCTTTGAGATACCCGTCGCAACCGGGGAGATACTGGGCCATGGCCCATTGGCCCACGGAAAAGGAGCACAGGGAAATGCTCTCCTTGAAGATTCCCATCTGCCGGATGATCCAAGGGTGGGCGATGGCGTAACCAAGTCGCCAGCCTGTCACGGCAAAGGTTTTTGAGAAGCTGTTGATGAAGACGACATTGTCGAGGCCGTCGCACTGGAGCGAGCTCGCATGGTCGCCGGCGTAAACGTAGTTGTGATACACCTCGTCGGAGAGGATGAAGAACCCCCTATCCCGGGCTGCTTCAATGAGGGCCTGGAATCCCTGCCTGGACAGGGTCGCGCCCGTAGGGTTTGAAGGCGAATTGACGAGGACGAGTTTTGTCCTCTCGTCCACGCGGGCCAGGATGGCCTCATGATTGATAACCCATGTGTCTTTTTCCTCAAGGGGGTAGTAGGCGACCGCTGCACCGAGCCTCTCCAGGACGGTCCGCATGACACCCCAGCCCGGGTCCGGAATCAGCACCCTGTCCCCTTTTTCCACAAGAACCCTGGAGGCCAGGAAAATCGCCTCCATGCCGCCGACGGTCATCAGGATGTTGGCGGCCGGATCGACCCTGGCTCCCCATCGGCCGTTCACGAATTCGGCCACCGCTTCTCGGACCTGGGGAATGCCGTTGGTCGAAGTGTACCGGTTCCTGTCATTGCGCATCGCCTCGCAGGCCAATCGAATCAATTCCTCGGGGGGATCGAAATTGGCCTCCCCGGCAGAAAGGCTCAGGAGCCCTTTTCGCTCCTCCATCATCTTCATCATCTCCCTCATGGGAGAGCTTTCCGATTCCTTCGCGATGGGCCTCAATCTTTTGAGCGCTCTTTCTTTTTCCGTAAACATCGATCCCTCCAAGGGACAATCACGATATGGCCTCCTGACGGACCTCTACCAGGTGCCCGGTTCCTGTTTCGAAAAGAAAGTCACCCGTCGACTTCTGAGGGTGCCATCAATAGAAGAAATTCAGCATGAGGGAGAATCTCGAATCCTGTCTGTCAAAGGGGTTGGATGAGGTTTGAGGCCGATGGGAGAGTTTCATGCGGTTTTCTCCCACGATGGAGAGTTGCGTTCTATTCGTCAGCCACTGGCGATAGCTCAGGGAGAGGTCAAAGCCTTGCTCATTCGACGCGAAGGCATGGGACCTGTCGGAATGGTCCCTGATGGGATACTGAAGGGCTGTGGAGAACGACCACCGATCCATGGAAGAGGCGAGAATGACATCCAACCCGAGGGAGACTTTGGGGATGTCTCTGTTGTCCATGCCATAGGCTCTCGTGAAATAGATGATCGATGGATTGATGGTCACCCATTCGTTGGGCCGGAAGGGGCTGTCGACCCTGAACCCCTCAACATACGGCGCTTCGAGGACGTTGTTCCAAGAAACAGGGTAGGGGTCGAATGCTTCCATCTTCAGGCCGGCGAGTTGAAAGGGGTTTCTCTGCCCTTCGAAGTAGTAATCCCGGAAGGCGACGATATTGGCTGACCATGAGTCATCCAAGAGCCTGAAGGTGTAGCCCAGAGCGACGCTCCGGCGGGGTTCCAAGAGATAGGGATCACCAAAACGGCCATCCGGGCCTCCCAGGCTGAAGCCGGCAAAGGGCGCTTCGGTAAAGAGAAAAGAGAAGATGCTTCTCTGGCCGATCGAATAGGAGAGGCCTGCGGTCTGGAACCCCTCGGACACTCCGGGAGCCGACGGCTTCGGGTCCGTCAGCCTTTTTGCAGCATGGTAACGGGCTTTCCAGTAGGAATCTTTCAGGTTGGAAATCGTCACCCCTTTGCGGGTCGCCGCGTGGATGAATTCGCCTTTGGAAAGGTAAATGCCCACGTGGGTGATTTGCTTTTTCTTGCCGCCGGAAGAGAAAAAGACGAGGTCCCCGGTCTTGAGCGAATCCTGGGGGACGTCTTCGAAACAGGGAGCGCCGTGCTGCTCCCTGGCGTTCCGCGGCAGGTCCAGGTCGAAGACCTTCTGATAGATGAGCCTCACGAAACCGGAACAGTCAAGGCCGGCTTTCGTGGCCCCACCCTTTCGGTACCGGGTGCCGAGGTAGTTCTGCGTTTCCTCGAAGAACTGCCTGTCTGTGATCGAGCAGGTGTTCGGGTCCGGCGTCCGTCTGGGCACCGTTTTGCGGAGGTTCTCCTTGGCCAGGGCATCGCAGGTGAAAAGAAAGAAGGCGAGGAACCCGCAGAAAAAACTGACGAGGGGCGTCATGTTTTTGAATCGAGGCATCTTCATAAGCAAAAAGAGAAAAGGCGCACCCTTCAGGGTGGCCGCAAAATAATCAAACCGTTCCGGCATGTCAAGAAATTATTCGGGGAAGGGAGAAGGTTATAAGGGTCCGGGGTGTCAGCGGCGGCTCTCGATCATTTCGGCTTCGCAAGGAATTCCTCGATCGCCTGATTCAGAAGGGAAGGCTGCTCGGCCATGACCATGTGACCCGCGCCAGGTATAAGGACAAGGGAGGAGGAGGGGATCATGTCATGAAGATACTGGGAGTGCTTCACCGGCGTCAAAAGATCTTCCTCGCCGCACACGATAAGGGCAGGGACCAGGATGTCTTTGAGCCGTTCGCGAATATCGAATCGATCGCAAGCCCTGAAGTCCCTGAAGATCACGGATGGAGCGCACTGTCTCGTGATCCCGATGACGAGATCTCGAATGCCTCTCCTGGTATCAGGGGAGAAACCCACCCGATCGATGGTCTCGAAGAAACCCTCCGGATTCTCCCTGAGCATTTGAAAGACGATGGGGGTCACGCCGAGCTTTGCCCCTGTGCCGACAAGCATCAGGGAATGCATGGCCCCGGGGGGTTGAGTGGCCAACTCCATCGCGACCGCCCCGCCCATGGAGTGCCCTATCAGGGCATAGGCGCCTGAGGGAAAGAGCTTTTCAATGACCTGGCGCACCGTTGCGGCATAGGCTGAGATCTCCTCTTCACCGTCCGCGCCGGACTCCCCGTGGCCTGGAAGCTCCAATCGATAAACCAGGTGCTTGCCTCGGAAGTGTTCAGCCTGGGCATCCCAGATGGAGGCATTCAACCCGGCGCCGTGCACGAAGAGAAGGGAGGGTTCCTTCTCTGAACCGAGCACATCCGGCTCCACGACCCGGATCTTGACGCTCTGGATAAACATATCCATAGGGTGTCTGCCCCGTTGCCCTCTTTATGGACGATTGGGCGTGACCGCCAGTTTTTGTCCGGGCGTGATTGCCTCGCCCGGCTTAAGGTTGTTAAGGCGGCGGAGTTCTCCCACCGTGGTGCCGTACCTGTTGGCGATGTGGTACAAGGTGTCGCCTGAAGCGACTTCATGGTAGCGCACACCACCTTGAGGAGGTGCGCTCTTTGCGGGAGAGGGTTTGACGCCCTGTTTGGGCTGGGGAGGCGCCGGCGGGGCCGCTGCTTTTTCCAATTGCTGGGAGAGCTTGTCGATTCGCTCTCTGAGAGACCGGTCAGCGGAGTCATGCCGCGAAAGGGCCTGCTGGAATCCCTGGAGCTGATTTTCCAGAGAGGACATCTTCTTTTCCGTCGCGTCGAGGGAGGCCAAGCGCTTCTCCATCTGGTCCAGCCTGAGGTTGATCGCTTTCACATCCTCGGTGCTCGCGCCCTTGGAGCCGCTGAAGAGGAAGGCAAAGAGGATGATCACAAGGAGAAGGGCGACCCCAAGAATGATCTTCGGGTTTGAGGAAAACCTATCGGCGCACGATATCGTTCCCCTCCGGCTGGGAGGGGTTTGATTTGAGCTTGCCAGGTCGTTAGACAAATCGTCGAACATGTCCTGAGTGTCTGATGACGGTTTCTCAACCATATCCTTCTCCTGGAGGGGAGTCACCTTTGAAAAAGGCATGGGACGCACCCTGCCGCCGATTCACCCGGCCACCGCAAGGCCACGGTGTGCTCCTGAACCGGGGTCGGGGGATTCTTACCGGATTCGCAGAGGATTGTAAAGCCTTTTTGTCTTGCCCAGGGCGGGGTAGGGATGAGGAAGGAAATATTGCAATCAATGTGGGGAGATGATAAGCTATACAGGAAGAAAGCTCGATTTTCTTTTCTGAGACAGGCTTATGTTGAAAGACTGTAAACACCTGGGTGAGATTTTGGAGGCTCAGAAAGACATCATCGAGAGGCACATTGACCAGCACAAGTGGTTCCATCAGATACCGAACCGGGAAGTCGCCGTTTGTGATTTCGTGGAGAAGTACGGCTTCATCATGCGGGAGTTCTATTGCTCCCGCATCTGTGTGAGCAGGTTCGATTGCGAGTTGGCGCAAGGGTACAAACCCAAATGAGCCGATCGGCTGAAAGCACTGAGCCCTCGGCGATTTCTGTTCTCCATGCCTCGGTTCCAGGGCGCTTCAAGCCCCTGACCTCTGCAGCTTCCCTTCCAATCCAGTCCATGGACCCCTCGGTTTTCAGGGCCCTCGAGTCCTGACTCCAAAAGCATCCCCGAACTCCTTGATTGGCCCGCTTTTGCACCAACGCCGCTGCAACGGTCCGGCTGCAGAAAGCCCTTACTCTCAGGGCAAAGGTTCGCGCCCGATGATTAATCCGCAAAGATCTCGCTGAAAAGAGCGAGCATCGCTTTCCAGGATCTCCTGTCCGCATCAGGGTTGTACCCAAGGGCAGGCATACCCACTTTGTCCGCGCCGGGATTCGTAAAGCTGTGCTTGGCTCCGCCATAGGAGATGAACTGCCAGTCGGCGCCCGCTGATTTCAGGTTTTCCTGATAAGCCGTTATCTGCTCGGGTTTGATGAGAGGATCCTCAGCGCCGTGACAAACCAGGATCTTAGCCTTGACTGTGCCAGGAGCAGCCTTTTCCGCTGGGAATGCCCCATGGAAGCTGACGACGCCGCGGAGGTCCACCCCCTCTTGCGCCATGGAGAGGACCACGAATCCGCCGAAGCAGTAGCCGATGGCCGCGATCCTATTCTTGATCGTGAGCGGATGCGCACGGAGCACTTCATGAGCGGCGAGAAACCGCTCCTTGCTCAACTGCCTGTCCTGGCGGACTGCAGTGGCCCATTCGCCCGCGGTCTTCGGGTGGTCCGTGGTTTTCCCTTCTCCGTACATGTCCACGGCAAAAGCGATGTACCCATGTTTGGCCAGTTCCTCAGCTTTTTTCTTTGCATGGTCGTTGAGGCCCCACCACTCGTGGACGACCAGCACGCCGGGCCGCTGCTTTTTGGAGCTATCGTCATAGGCCAGATAGCCTTCCAGGGCCAGGGCGCCGTGTTTGTATTGAACTTTTTCCGTGTGAACCGCAGCCTGAGTGTCGGCGTTCAGCATCCATAGGGCCATCACGGCTGCAACGGTCAGCAAAGTCACTCGTTTTCTCATGGGATGTACCTCCTTTCTCTACCCCCAACAACGGATTCGCTTCCCTTCGAACCCAACAAGGTTGAAGGTCGCTTCCCCCGTCTCCGGAAAAAGGGGTGGCACTAAAATAATCATCCTCTCTTCAAAGGGAACGGGGGCGCGCTGGAAAAGTTGAAACGGCCGATTTTTCGGTGTTCCCATACCTCTGTCCAGAGACCGGGGAGACCTGGGTTTCGGCCAGCGCAAAACGTGTCAAAATGTCGGCAGGGGTATTCCCCCCCTTCCTTCCCACGGAATAAGATTCCCCAGGCCCCGGCTAACGGGAAATCTCCTTGACTTCGGCACGAGCCAATCTACAATACCGATCCATAAAAGTTTCTCCGGCCATAACCGCCCCTCATGACCTCGGCGTCTTGAGGGGCGCGCCGAATCGTCCGTTGGCTCCCCGATCATGCGAAAAGCTCCGGAGGGCAGGGCACACGCAATCGGCGATGATTGAAAACATGGGTTGTTGAAAGCCCTCGGTATGGGATCGTGCTTGGTAATCCCGGCGTCACAGGCCGGAGAGGAGTGAGGGAAGGTGAAAACGTTCGAGCATTTCAACGCCCGCTCCGTGGAAGAGGCCCTTTCGCTCCTGAAAGAGCACGCAGGGAGAGCGTGCCTCATGGCCGGCGGGACAGACCTGCTCGGAAAGCTCAAAGACCGGATTCTTGAGACCTACCCTGACGCCCTTATCAACATCAAGACCATTCCGGGCCTGGGCGCGATCCGGGAGGACGTCGAAGGGTTAAGAATCGGGGCCCTGACAAAGCTCGCTGAGATTGAACGGTCGCCCCTGATCGAAGAGAAGTACCCGGCCCTGGCTCAAGCAGCCGGGTCCGTTGCGTCGCCGGAAATCCGCACCATGGGAACGATCGGCGGAAACCTCTGCCAGGATGTGCGGTGTTGGTACTACCGCTATCCCCACCACATGGGAGGACGGATCCTCTGTCTCCGCAAGGGGAGCGGCCCGTGCCACGCCGTCAAGGGCGACAACCGCTACCACGCCATCATGGGCGGGAAGGCCTGCTTCGCCGTCTGCCCCTCTGATACGGCGGTCGCCCTCTCAGCCCTGAAGGCGGAGGTCAGGATCGCCGGACCGGGCGGGCCGAGAGCGGTGCCTGTCCAGGATTTTTTCACCCCTTTGGGCCATCGCCTGAACCCGGATGAGCTGGTGGAGGAAATCAGAATACCCGATCCGCCCCATGGGTGCAGGCAAACGTTTCTCAAGTTCACCCTGCGGAAGCCGATGGACTTTGCCGTAGGGAGTGTCGCATCCGTAACGACCGTCCGGGACGGGATCTGCGTGGACGCGAGCATAGCCCTCGGGGGCGTCGCACCGACGCCCCTGCGGGCGGAAGAAGCGGAGCGGGTGGTGAAGGGAAAACCCGTTGATCCGGAAACCGCCGAGGAAGCGGCGCGAGCTTCGGTTTCCAACGCAAAAGCCCTGAGCGGGAACGCTTACAAGATCGAAATCGTCAAAGCCCTGGTCAGAAGAGCGCTCCTTCTAACGGGTTAACTTCAAGCCCGCGCATACCAGCGAATGATCACCACAGAGCCACAGAGGACGCAGAGGAGAGGGCCTCTGCCCCTTCGCGGGAGATGCCGCGAAGGGGCAAGGGGCTCGTCCGCCTTCTGGGGAGGGCGGACCATGTGTTCGCGCGAGTCCTTTGCTTCACATCCGTGAAGCCCGATGACACGGAGGCAATTTGCAGTGATTCCGACTCCTCCGGGGATCATTTGTACGCGCCGTACTCCTTGGTGGCGTCCACCATGGCCTTGACGTTTTCCGGCTTGGCGTGGTCGAAGAAGGCGCCGTTGGCCATGATGAATCCACCGCCCTTTCCCGCGGTGCCGATCAGTTTCTTGACATAATCCCTCACATCCTGGGGTGTCCCCAGCTTCAGCGTGGAGGAAGGCATGTTGCCGAAGAGGCATATCGTGTCACCCACGATCTCTTTGGCTTTAGCCATGTCCGTCTTGTCGAACATCCAGAGGGTCTTGCCTTCAGGCAGGTCCCGGATCACTTCGAGGCGCGTGTTGTAGCCTCCCTCGGCCGCAAGAAAGGGGATGCATCCCCCCTCGACCAACCCCAGGATGACCTTCCGCAACGTGGGCCAGTAGAATCTCTTGAACTGCTCGTCGGACATGAAGCCGTCGGCACCCTTGTGAAGGGGGATGAATATGACGGGTTTCCCTGTCTGGTGTGCTGCGCCCAAGCCCATGCCGATCATGATCGGGGTCATCGCTTCCAGGGCTTGCAGGAGCTTGTCGGGCTGCCTGTACATATCCATGATGATCCCCTTGGTGCCCCTGAGGGTGTCGCCGATGGTGTCAAAGGGCGCCTTCGTGAACCCGCCGAGGATATTCGGGAACCCCAACGTAGCCATCTCCCCGTCGAAGCCACCCATGGCCACCGCCCACTTCAAGGCTTCAGCTCCTGCTTCAAACAGGGCCTTGAAGGACTCTTGTACGGGGGCCAGGGCGTAGGGGATGAAATTGAAGGCAACCCCGTACATTTCGAGGATGCCGGTCAGGGGGGGGAGCATTCTCCAAGGCTCCAACGCTCCGAACACACGGGGGAGGTAAAAATTCCTGAAGAAGAAGGAGGGGTCGGTGATCAGAATGTCGTATTCTCCCGCCGTCATGTATTCTCCTTCGATGCACTGGTAGCTGTGCTCGGGCGCAACCCCATGGCCAGGCCAGGCGTACAGCTTGTAGTCAAGGGTTTCGTAGAATTTTCCCGGCCCGGGCGCCGCGGCGCCGAAATGAATATCCGGCTCAAAGTCCAGGACGAATTTCTTGAAGGCCGCAACACACTTGTCGTAGTCGTACATCGCCTCCTCGACGGTCAGCCCGGCATAAATCACGGGGAACATGCCGGGGAATACCACGATCGGCACCCTGTCCGGCTGTTTCAGCTGAATGGCGGCTTTGATCCTGTTGATGCTCGCTTTGAAGGAAGCCTCCGCCTTCGGGCTCTGGAATTTGAGGTCATTGCCCTCAGGATCTTTGGGGGCAAGGAGCTTCTGAAACTGCGCCTCCTGCTTTTCATCCGCTGACATCTCTTCCCATTTTTTCTCCATGGCTTTACCCTCCTATACCCAGCCTTTGGCGAGTTCGACGGCTTCCATGGCGTCTTTTCCGTAAGCGTCAGCCCCTGTGAATTCTCTCACCTGTTCGTCGATCTGACCCCCGCCGATCATGATTTTTATGCCCTTCCGGAGCCCCGCCCCTTCGATGGCGTCTATGGTATCCTTCATCGACTCGAAGGCCAGGGTCAGAAACCCGCTCAAGCCGACCACCCTGCTGCCGGTTTCCCTGATCGTTTCCACGAATTTCCGCGGCGGCACGTCGATACCTAGATCGATGACCTCGAAGCCGCTCACGTCGAGCATAAAGACCACGAGATCCTTCCCTATGTCATGGATATCGCCGGCGACCGTCCCGATGATAATTTTCCCCAGGTTTTCCCTTTTCCTGTGCGTCTTGAGATGGGGCTCGAGCATCTTGACGATGCTCTTCAGGATTTCTCCGGAAAAGACAAGGTCCGGGATGAAGTACTCTTCACGGGCAAATCTCTGCCCCACGATCTTCATGCCCTCCCTCGCCTCATCCAGCACACCGAAGGGATCGCCCCCCTCTGCGAGAGCTTTTTCAACATACTGCAAGGCTTCTCGCTCCTTCAGATCCGAGAGCAATTTCACCAGATTTCCGGACATCCCTGTGACCTCCTTTCATGATGGTTGATGAACAATGTGACACGACAGGCTGCTGAAAAACGCTCATCTACTGTGTTGCCCTCATCCCTCGTCATTGCGACGTACTTTCGTGTACGTCTCACTCCTCGGGATTTCGGGCGCCTTGTGTCTGAGCGTTTTTGAGCAACCAGCGAGCAGAGTGTTTTTCAGCACCCTGCTAAAGGCCCAAGTAAGCTTTCTTGATGTGCTCCTCCTGCAGAAGCTTCCTGCTGTCCCCCGCGATGACAATCCGTCCGTTTTCCAGCACGTAGGCGCGATCCGCTGTCTCCAGAGTCTGCTGGACGTTTTGCTCGATCAGGAAGATGGCGATCCCCTGGTCACGGAGTCCCTGGATGATGCGGAAGATCTCATCCACCACGATCGGCGCCAGCCCGGATGAAGGTTCATCGACGATGCACAGCCTGGGCTTCGACATCAAACCCCGGCCCATGGCGACCATTTGCTGTTCGCCGCCGCTCAGGGTTCTGGCCAGCTGGCCCTGCCTTGATTTCAGCTTCGGGAAAAGCTGGTACACCTCCCGTAGGGTTTCCTCTCTCTGTTTCCATGCCCGCTGAAGGTAGGCGCCCATTTCTAAATTCTCACGAACCGACATGTCCGGGAAAAGCCTCTTTCCCTCGGGGATGTGGGAAATGCCCAGCTCCACGATGGCGTGAGACTTCAGCCCGTCTATTCTCTTGCCGCAGAACTCGATCCTTCCTGACGACGGGCGCAGCAACCCGGATATCGTATTGAGAAGGGTCGTCTTACCCGCGCCGTTGGCGCCGACCAAAGCGACGATTTCCGCCTCGTCGATCGTCAAAGAAACACGCCACAGGGCCTGAATGCTGCCATAAAAAGTGTTTATGTCGGTGACCTCAAGCATGAGCCCTTTCTCCCAAATAGACCTTGATGACCTTTTCGCTCGAAGCGATCTCCTGGGGCGTCCCTTCGGCAAGCTTCTGGCCGTGATGGAGCACCACGATACGGTCGCAGATGCTCATGATAGCCTTCATGACATGCTCGATCATGATGATGGTGATCCCCTGATCCCGGATCCTTGTTACCAGGTCCATGGCATGGGCTACCTCGGTGGGGTTTAACCCGGCCATGATTTCATCCAGCAACAGGAGCGCCGGTCTCGTGGCCAGGGCCCTGGCCATTTCGAGGCGCTTCTGGTTTGCCAGGATCAGGTCCCTGCCGCGACCATTCCGCATGGGAGCCAGCCCGACAAACTCCAGGATCTGTCCGGCCTCCCGGTCCACTTCCTCCCCGCCTCTGGACTCGCTCTTGCCGAAAAAATAACCCAACCTCACATGGTCGATCACGGACATCCTGGAAAAGATCTTGACCGACTGGAAGGTCCGCGCAATCCCCCTGCGCGTGATCTGGTGCGGCCTCAGCCCGGTAATGTCAAGCCCCTTGAACCGTATGGCCCCGGAATCCGGCCTCAGTGCACCGGAGAGGAGATTGAAAAGGGTCGTCTTCCCAGCGCCGTTGGGGCCGATGAGGCCCAGGATCTCCCCTTCCTCCACCCAGAGGTCAACGTTCGACGCGGCGGTCAGGCCGCCGAAGCGTTTGCTCAGGCGTTCAGCTTCGAGTATCCTCATGTTTTCACCATAGATCCCGGCCCCGCGCTCTTCCTCCATTTCTCGATGCCCCCTTCCAGGCCGCGGGGCATGAAGCGGATGACGGCGAGCATGATGAGGCCGAAAATGAGCATGTAATAGTAAGGGAATTTTGTTGTCAGCAGCTCTTCGAGGAGGGAGAAGACGGTCGCTCCCACAATCGGGGCGTAGAGGTGTCCCGTGCCGCCGAATATCGCCATCAGCACGGGCATGAAAGAGAACTGGATGTTGAATGCCGTGGTCGGGTCGATGTAGGTCCACCGCATGCTCATCGTCGTCCCTGCCGCGCCCATGAAAAAGGCGCTCACGGCAAAGGTCACCGCCTTCACCCTCGTGACGTTCACACCGCTGTGGGCCGCAGCCTCCTCCGATGCTCCTATGCTCTCCAGGGCCAGGCCGAACCTGGAGCGCCTGATCAAGTAGGACACGACAAGGACCGACACGAAGATGCCAACCATGGCGTAGAAGATGGTCATGTTATCCGCGGAGATGATCAACCGGCCCACCGTGCCCGTGATATTGACCTCCCACCAGTGAAGAGAATTTCTTACAAGCTCGACGAGGCCGAAGGTGAACATGGTAAAATACATGCCCTTCAGCCGGAGCGTCAGGGAGCCGACAAGGAAGGCAAGGATGAAGCTGGCGCTGCCGCCGATGAGGATGACGGCAGGCAGGGGAAGGGTGGGGCTGAAAAGGGCGGAGGCGTAGACACCGGCGCCGAAAAAGGCGGCGGAGGCAAGGGAGATGTAGCCCGTGGGCCCGGAGAAAATGGCCCAGCTGAGGGTCAGCACCACATGCATGAGGATGTTCGTGATGAGGATGACCGTGTAGGACGACGCATAACCGGGCACCCCTGCGAGCAGGCCGAGCAAAGCGATCAGCGCGATGAAGGAGCCGTAAGTCTTCCCTGGGGTTTTCATAAGGATACCCGGTTCCTCATTTCGTCAGAACTCCGGTGGGCCTCACCAGGAGCAACAGGAGGAAGATGAGGTAGTAGGCGACCATCGACAAGCCCGGTTGCGAAGAACTGACGAGGTAGCCGACGAGACCCAGGATGAAGCCCCCGATGAAGCAGCCCTTGATGTTGCCCAGTCCCCCAAGGACCACCACGATGATGGCGATGAGCGTGTATTGCATCCCCATGACCGGAGAGAGCATGATGGAGGTCATGCTCAGCAACAGCCCGCCCAGGGCTGCCATCATCGTCCCGAAACCGAAACAGAGGGCCAGAACCCGGTTGATGCTCACCCCCATCAGTTCGGCTGCGTCCGGGTCCTGGGCGGCCGCCCGGATCGCCTTCCCGGTGCGCGTCCTGACCAGGAAAACATAGAAAGCGGAACCCAGAATGACGGAGGCGATCAGGGTGACGATGCGGTTCGCCGAGAAGACCGCCCCGGACAACTGGATGGGGAATGCCAGGTACGAATAGCCCTTGACCGGGCTGCCCCAGATGATCAGGGCAAGGTTCTGTACCACGAAGAGAAGACCGAAGGATGCCAGCATGGAATTGCCTTCAAAGGCTGTCGGTGATTCGGAGGAAGCCCTGAGAGGGGTGTAGAATATCCGGTAAACCACGAACCCGATCGCGAAAAAGAAGGGGCCGCAAAAAAGCATCGAGACCAGAGGGGTGACGCCCGCAGCGGTGAAAAGCGTCCAGGTGCAAA
>JAGUZM010000316.1 GCA_020060805.1 Deltaproteobacteria bacterium
AAAATGAGCCCCACGACCATGAAAACGATGAACCCCAGGGGAAGGAGGTATTTCACGGTCGCCCCGATCCTTTCCCCCCAGCTTACCCGGGATACCTCGTACTCCGGGGCGAGGTGGGGGTAAATCGTGCACGCGATGACGATGTAGAGAACGTAGAGTGCGGACATGAAGAGGCCCGGCAGGATGCCCGCGATCAGGAGCCTTCCCACGTCGATCCCCGCGATGCTCGCGAGCACCACGGTCAGGGCATTGGGCGGGATGAGGGCGTCCACGCTCCCCACTCCCATGAGGGGCCCGAGGCTCATGCTCTTACTGTATCCTTTTTTGAGCATCTCGGGGAGGAGCACGGTTCCGAGGAGGGCGCAGGTGGCAATCGTCGACCCGCTCAGCGCGCCGATGATGATCCCCATCATGACCGCCAGGATGGAAAGCCTCCCCCTGACCCGGCCCAGCCACTTGTCCAGGGCGTTCACCGCTTCGAGGCCCAGGCCGGAATGGAAGATGATGCCGCCCATGAATATGAAAAGCGGCACAGGGAGGAGCGTGAAGGTGGTGATGGAGGTGAAGATCCCGGTGACCACCCCGGTCAGGCCGGCGGTGCCGCCAAGAAAAAAATAGGCGCCCACCATGTTGACGATGAGAAACGAGAAGGCGACGGGAAGCCCGGTGAGCAGGAGGAGGACCATGGACCCGAAAAGCAGTGATATGACTTCCCACCATTCCATCGCTCAAACCCCTCTCCGGATCCTGCCGATTTTCTCCCAGACCATCCGGCAGAACTGGATGACGAGAAAGAAGCATCCCACGGGGATGATGATGAACACGGCAGCTTTAGGCACCGTCACCCCGCGCACATCCGTCACCCCCCGGGAGACGCATTCGTGGCAGTAGAAAACGGCGAAGACGAAGATCACCGCGCATGCGAGCGCTCCCAGGGAGAGCATGGCGACGTCGAGAAGCGTTCTTCCTCGCTCCGGGAGCCGCGCGTGGAGGATGTCCACGGCCACATGGCCCTTTTCCCTCAGGAGCCACGTGGTGCCGAGAAACACGATCCACAGCAGGGCGTACTCGGTCGTCTGGGCGATCCACACAGAGGGGCTTTTGAAGAAATAGCGCATCATGACCTCGTAGCAGATCGCCAGGGTGATGAAGGCGAGGATGACCCCCGCGCACCCGGCCATGCCGTCGAGGGCCAGGTCAAAAGCGCGCCAGAACCTTTTCATCACAGGACAGCTCTCCCTCAGGTGTTTTCGATCTCACCCAGGACGGCATCGGTGAACTCCCGGGTCCGGGCCTTGCCGCCCAGGTCGGGGGTCAGGATGCCTTTTTCAGTCACCCCCTCTATCGCCGCCATCAGGCTGGCCGCAGCAGCGGCCTCCCCCAGGTGCTCCAGCATCATGGCCCCGGACCAGAGGGTCGCGATGGGGTTGGCGATCCCCTTGCCCGCGATGTCCGGCGCGGATCCGTGGACAGGCTCGAACATGGAGGGGAACTTGCCTTCGGGGTTGATGTTGGCCGACGGCGCGACGCCGATACTGCCCGCGATCGCGGGGCCCAGGTCGGAAAGAATGTCTCCGAAGAGGTTGCTCGCCACGACCACGTCGAACCAGTCCGGGTGCTGAACAAAATGGGCCGTCAAAATGTCGATGTGATACTTGCTCGTCTTCACCCCTGGGTACTCCTTCGATATATCCGCGAACCGCTCGTCCCAGAAGCTCATGGTGTGGATGATCCCGTTCGATTTGGTTGCCGATGTGAGGTGTCTTTTCCCCCTGGTCCGGGCAAGCTCAAAGGCATAGCGCATCACCCGGTCAACGCCCCTCCGGGTAAAGATCGCCTCCTGCGTGACCACTTCCCGCTCGGTCCCCCTGAAGACCCTGCCGCCGATTTCGGAATACTCGCCCTCCGTGTTTTCCCGGACGATGAAAAAATCAATGTCCTTGGGAGTCCGATTCGCCAGGGGAGATTTGATTCCCTTCAGAAGCCTCACGGGCCTCAGGTTGACATACTGGTCAAAGGAGCGGCGAATCGGGATGAGGAGACCCCAGAGGGAAATGTGGTCGGGCACGCTGGGGTGTCCCACGGCGCCGAGATAGATCGCGTCAAAGGTGCGGAGCGATTCGATGCCGTTTTCCGGCATCATCACGCTATGCTTTAAATAGTAAGCGCAAGAATATGGAAATTCTATAAATTCAATAGTAAATCCGAATGCGCCAGCGAGCTTCTGAAGGACCCGCGCCCCTTCGGGAATCACCTCGTTCCCGATGCCGTCGCCCGGAACCAGTGCGATCCGATAACCCATATCATTCCTCCTTTGTAGAGTCCTGTTGCAAGTTTTTTCCTGTCCCCATCCCGCTCCCGCTCAAGGAACCTGCCAAAAGAATCTCTCTTGCCTGTGATGGGGTTGCCACGGGCCTCCCGTATTCCCTTGCGATCCTCACGATCCGCTCGACAAACTGGGCGTTCGTTTCTGCAAGCACCCCTTTTGAGTAATAGATGTTATCCTCCATCCCAACGCGAACGTGGCCGCCCATGGCCATGGCCATCATCGAGATCGGAAGATGTCCCTTTCCGATCCCGATGGCCGACCAGTTGGCGTTTTCAGGCAGGTGTTCACAATGGGCGTGTTTACGAACGCCGATCCACCCAGGTTGATCGAGCCCGCGCCAAAGGGAGCGAGTTCCGGTCCTAAGCCAAGAGGGGCCAGGCGCTCGCCGGTTGGGAGGTTTCGTCCCGGGATGCCGCTCGACCACTTCCCTGAAAAGCCCGATATCCTGGGTCCCAAGCCCGGTCCGGGGATCCCGCACGTGGATATGGGCGATCGCTGCACCCGCCTGCCAGCACTCCACCGCGGACTGGGCGATTTCCCGGAGGATGATGGGAATTCGGGGTGCTGTTTCCCGGGTGATACGGCTTCCGGTGATCGCCGCGGTGATGATGAGAGGTTCCATTGCCATTCCTTCAACTTCGAGGAATCTCTGATAGCATTTTTTCAGATGCATTCACAAGATGGGGTAGTGAAGTTTTCCCTCCATTCTTGGACAATTCAACTCTCCTCAACCTTTTCCTGCCCGTTCCGCGCCTGCTGCGCCCTTCCCTCCCGGTGGTGAGGTTTTTCGCGAGAATCGCTGGCGAAACACGCCGGCGACGCTTACGATGATCAGGCCCATGCCGGCCAACAAGCCCGTCGTGACTTCTTCGGACAAAACCAACCACCCCAGGAGCAAGGCGATCACCGGGTTCACGTAAGCATAGGTTGTGACCACGGCGATAGGCAGCGTCCTGACCGCTATCACGTAAGAGGTGAAGCTGATCAGGGAGCCGGCGGTGAGGAGGTACGCCCAGCTGAGCCATGCCGAAGGGCTCGGTTGAGGCCAGGGCTCTCCGGTGAGGACCATGGCCGCCGCGAGCCCAAGGCCGCCGAAAAGCTGCTGGTAAGCGGAGATCACCACAGGCGTGCACTGGGGGGGCGAGCGTTGCAGCAGAAGGGACCCTCCGGACCAGGACACGGCGGCGACCAGCAAAGCGAACGTGGAGGCGACGTCCGCCGAGCCGCCCCTTTGCATCACAGGCCATACGAGGACAGCGAGGCCGACAAAACCGACCACCAGGGAAAGAATCAGCAGAACCGACGGCGGCTCCCGATCCAGGATAGCTTCGATGATCACCGGCCAGATGGGCGTGCTTCCCAGGATAAGGGCGGCGTAACCCGAATTGACGTGATGTTCGGCCCAGGTGACCAGCCCGTTGCCGCCGAGCCAGAGGAGCAACCCGGACACGGCCAAAACCCAAAGCTCTCCCCTGGGCCGGCGCACCTGGTGGCCCAGAAAGGCGGCAAGAGCGAGCAGGATCAGGGCTGCAAGGAGGGTGCGGCTTGCCACCAGCGCAAAGGGAGGAAACCCGCTTCCCTCGCGTACGGCGACACGGATGAAGAGGTAAGTGCTCCCCCATACCAGATAGACCACGACCAGGTTCAGCAGTCCTACGAGGGGAAGGGGTTGGGAAGGCGGTTTCGCATTCAAAGGAGATCATCCTCACGTCATTCATGCGTTGCGTGAACTATAGCCCTTTTCCGAGTTTCTTCAACCACTAATCCGAGAGCGACAACCTCTGAAGGCTCGCACCCCAGCAAACGGCATTGACATATCGTTTGGATTTTATTATACTTTTTACCGTATATTCGAGTTTCGGCTCTCTGCATCGAAGAAAGGGGGACTCTGTTACGAATGGCTTTTAGCAGCGCTCTTCGGCGTCGTCATTTCTGTCTTTACGCAGGTGTGGCCATGGCCGCCCTGCTCCTCACCGCGTGTCAGACCTTGTACAAGTCCTCGGATCTCACATCAGACCCGGACGGGAAGGTCGAGAGGCTCAGCAAAGAAAAAAAAGACCTCGAGAAGAGCCTAGCCAAGAGCGAAGCGACGAGAAAAGAGGCGGAGGGGAAGTTGAGTGAAAACCAGGCCCAACTCCTTGAAAAAGAAGCCCAGATCAAGGGGCTGGAAGAGCAGATGGCCTCCCAGCAGAAAACGTTGGATGATGCGGTTCAGGAGGTGGTGAGGGCCAAGGCAAAACTGCGCAGCCTGGAGAGCAGGGCTGAGGCGGCCTCCAACATGGCTGAAGCTGAAATCGCGATGATCGCCCTCAAGGCCGAAGTGGGCGCCAAGGAACAGGACCCGGACGTCCTCAAGGCGGAGCAGCTGTTGAAGATGAGCGCCGAGGAATTCAAGAACGAGAATTACGGAGGGGCCCTGTACCTGACCAACCAGGCCAAAAGCCACATCAAGGCATGCCAAACGCGCCTGAGGGGCAGAGAAGGGACAATCACGGAGGATGAAACGCCCTTATCCCACCCTCTGGCGCTCAAGGTGCTGAAAAAGAGCTTTCTCAGAAAAGAACCCCACCCAAGCAGCAAGGCGATCCGAAGCCTTTCGAAAGGCACTATCGTCACCGCCCATTCATATAAGGCCGAATGGGTGCGTATCACCTGCGAGCGCGGGGCCAGCGGATGGGTCTTGCGGAGCGCTGTGGGAAGTCGCTAGCTCCGCTGAAAGCGGAGGGTTCTTCACTTTGCTTTCCGCTTTTTCTCTTTCCTTCCGTTCCCGGCAATGACAACCTGGTTGCGCCCCCTTCTCTTGGCTTCGTAGAGGGCAGCATCCGCCTCTCTGATCATGCTTTCAGGGTCTTCTCCATGCTCGGGAAAAGCAGCGATACCCATGCTGACGGTGACTTTTGTGCCGCTGGTTTCACTGCCCATCTCCCGGCCTTCCATATCGCGACGGATACGTTCTGCCATGTGCGCCGCTGCCTCGGCCACGGTCTCAGGCAGGATCACGATGAATTCTTCTCCCCCGTAGCGCGCTGCATAATCGGATTGACGGATGGACGATTTGAGGAGGGCGCTCATTTGGCGCAGGACTTCGTCCCCGGCAAGGTGGCCGTATGTGTCGTTGTAGCGTTTGAAGTGGTCGATATCGAGCATCATCATGGTGAACGGACGCTTGTACCTCCCGTACCGGCTCACCTCAGCTTCCAGCGTCTCCATCAGATGCTTGCGGTTGTAGAGGCCGGTCAGGCTGTCGGTGATGGAGAGCTTTTCGAGCTCCTTGTTTTTTTCGACCAAGGATTCGTTGGCGCTGGCCAGTTCCTCCCGGCCCTGCCGGAGCCTGGCCACCATGTGGTTGAAGACCTCGGTGAGATACCCGATTTCGCTCCGGGTACGAAGCGGCACGTCCACGTCGAGATCCCCGGCCGAGACCCTTGAGGCCCCC
>JAGUZM010000180.1 GCA_020060805.1 Deltaproteobacteria bacterium
ACCCATCCACCGACATCGATTACAAGAATCATCTCGTTCGGCTTTGCAAAAGTGGGACAGGAAGCGATCGACCATGCCGGGAAGTGGAAATTTCGGAAGCACTTTCAGCTGATCTTAAAAAGACCTTGGATGACCCTGAGCTTAAGGGAGCCTTTGACGGAATCATCTGGGTTGACCCCGGCCATATTCGCCGGAAGTTCTATGAGCGAGCCGAGTCCATCGGCATCTCACGGCAACTGGGCACCCCCGAGGTGATACGAAGATCCAGAGCTGTTGAACTCCTACAGAACAACATGCCGCTACCGGTCGTGCAAAAGATCCTTGGCCACTCGACGCCAAATCTTGCTGCCTCTTATGTGGAATTTTCCGATAAAGAGATGCGGGAGGTGGCCAGGTTCTTTGTGGATAAGGAATCCCTACGGAAAACGAGCGCTCGAAATAGTTTTTTCGGCAAGATCCGGGCTATTCAAAAGGGAGACATCCAGTGCAGGATAGAACTGGCGACGATCTCCGGGGATACGCTCACCACGGTGATCACCAATGACAGCCTGACGAGACTCGGTCTCAAGATGGGTTCTTTGATCACCGCCGAAGTGAAAGCCCCGTGGATCATTTTAGAAAAAGGGGATCGGGAACCTAAATGTTCGGCGGAGAACCGCCTTCGCGGAACCGTTGCGCGAATCCACGAAGGGAAGGTGACCACGGAGTTCGTGGTCCGGATTCCGGACGGGACGGAGCTTTGCTCCATCATGACCGCCAACAGCGGCCGCGGGATGGCGTTACGGGTGAACGATCCGGTCTGGGTCCTGTTCAACAGCTTTTCCGTGGTGCTGCACATCGATTAGCGAGAGTGGAAAGAATTCCTCACCGCCGCATCCATCCGCTGAACGAAGGTCTTCCAGGCTGCGATCAACGGGTTGCATGGAAGGGTTTTTAGCAACACCTTTGTAAGGCACCGCTAGCCTTATATCTGTCTTGAATAGCCCCACCGACGGTGCACACTCCATCGTAGACGATGCACGGTTGAGCGCAGGATATAGCTTTCATCGTTTTTCTTTCCACTGCGGACCGTGCGCCGCGTCCCATGGGCCGCTCCTCTCCCTACCTGCAGACCCCTATGAACGTTTAGGCGCGATTTGAGGAGGCTACTCCGATCCCGCTCGTTAGGGCGGGAGGGGTCTAAGAGACCACCCCCCGACGCGGTGGAGCCGTGGAAAGGACTGGTTTGATGAATCTCTGAGCCGCGAGAGCGGCTCGAAGTATTGTCAACCACCTTCTCAATGAGAGGTTGACAATAGCGATTCCGAAATGGTATGAACATCGCCCATGTCCGAAGAGGAGTCTCGGGCATTTCTTTCGAAGGCCAGCTATGACTTTCAGCATCAAACTCCTTGAGTTACTCAAGCAAGCACGGGGTAATTGGGTATCGGGCGAGTCCATCAGCGCCATGATGGGCATATCGCGGTCAGCTGTCTGGAAGCAGGTGCGAAAGCTCAGGGAAGAAGGCTACGTGGTGGAAGGCTCGCCCAAGAAGGGATATACCCTGAGAGAGGCCCCGGACAGGCTTCTTCCAGGGGAGATTCAAGACGGCCTCGGGACCAGGGTGTTCGGCAAGGGGGAGATTCTCCATTTTCGCGAGACAAGTTCGACCAACACCATCGCGAAGGACCTGGCGTTACGAGGCGCAGCCGAGGGACTCCTCGTCCTTGCGGAGGAGCAGTCCGGTGGCCGAGGCAGGAAAGGACGAGAGTGGCACTCTCCTCCGGATAAGGGGATATACTTCTCGATGCTTTTGAGACCACGAATCGCCCCAGCCGAGGCGCCGAAGATGAGCCTCCTCACGGCTGTTGCAGTGGCCGAAGCGATGATCTCTGCTGCCGGCGTGAACGCAAGAATCAAGTGGCCGAACGACGTCCTCATCGGGGGGAAGAAAGTTGCGGGCATCCTGGCGGAAGTGGGCGCTGAGATGGACGAGGTCCAATACCTGGTCATCGGGATCGGGGTCAACGTGAACAACACCGGTTTTCCTCCTGAGCTGCGGCAGCAGGCGACCTCCCTCCACCTGGAAACGGGAAACCCTTTCCCGAGGCTCATTCTCCTCAAGGAAATCCTAGCGCGGTTCGAGGCTCTCTACGAAGAAGCCACGAGAAAAGGGTTCAACCCATGCATGGCCCGGTGGAGGGAGCTTTCGGACATGCTGGGCAGGAACATCCGCGTCGAGGTGCCCGGCCTCGTCCATGAAGGTCTTGCGGAGGGCATCGGGCAAGACGGCTCACTTTTGCTGAGAGACGGGGAAGGGAAGGTCCACAAGATAGTGGCGGGCGATGTCACATTCATCGGAGGGATCTATGGCCAACAGAAGCCTGTCGGTTAGAGGAATGGTCTATGCTTCGGTTTTCGGGGCTGCGACGGCAGTGGGGGCCTACCTGGTCGTTCCCCTGCCCCCTGTTCCCATGACGCTCCAAACCCTTTTCCTGGCCGTGGCCGCGGGCTTGCTCGGCGGAAATTTGGGAGCCCTGAGCCAGGTGGTGTACGTGCTTCTGGGGATCATGGGCCTCCCGGTCTTTGCCGGAGGGAAAGCAGGCTTCGGCGTCTTGCTCGGACCTACCGGGGGCTACCTGATAGGCTTCATTGCGGGGGCTTATGTCATCGGCCGGTTGATCCACGCAGGCAAAAGGACCGGCTTCCTGAAGGCCTTTCTCTGTATGGCTGTCGGCACGATGGTGATCTATGCCTTTGGCATCACACATCTCTGCCTGGCAGCCAAGATGCCTCTCCAGAAAGCCCTGGCCGTGGGCATGATCCCTTTTCTTTTTGGAGATGCGCTGAAGATGATTCTGGCGGCGGTTCTCGTCGTAAAGGTGAGGGAAAGCGCCGCGTTTCGGTCCCTGTTGGGTCTGAAAGGGACAACGGAGGCTCGCACAGCCCCATGATCAGCCTTAGAGGCGTTCGTTTCTCTTATGATTCGGCCGAGGAGCCGACTCTGACAAACCTGAATCTCGAAATCCATGAGGGCGAGTACCTGGCGATAGTCGGCCCCAACGCCTGCGGAAAGACCACCCTTCTCAAACACCTCAATGGCTTGCTCGTTCCCGGCGAAGGGGAAGTGTGGGTGGATGACCTGACCACCAAAGACCCCAGGTCGGCAGGCAGAATCCGCCAGAGGGTGGGGCTGGTTTTTCAAAACCCCGACTCGCAGATCGTGGGAATGACCGTGGAAGAAGATCTGGCCTTTGGGCCGGGCAACCTTGGTTTTACCCCGGAGAAGATCCGAAAGAAGGTTGACGAGGTGCTCCATCTCCTTGGCATTGAAAAACTCGCCCCTCG
>JAGUZM010000189.1 GCA_020060805.1 Deltaproteobacteria bacterium
CACTCCTGGTAAAAGGCAATTCGGTAATCCTTCTTGGAGAAGGCTATGAGCATGGTGACGCTCACAATCAACGGAGAGACGGTGGAGGCTTCTCCGGGCACGACCATTCTGGAGGCTGCAAGAAGCGCGGGCATCTATATCCCGACCCTCTGCCACCACCCTGATTTACCTCCTGCCAGGGGAAGTGGGGCGGCCAAGATCATCTACCAGGGCACCAAGAAGACCGAGGATGCGTCCAACCACGAACCGGGGCAAGGGTGCGGCTTGTGCCTGGTGGAAGTGGAAGGGGAGGCGGAACCCGTCGGCTCCTGCGCCGCCGAAGTGCGGCAGGGAATATCGGTGATCACGGAGAGCGGCAGGATCAAGGCAAAGAGGCAGGAAAACCTGATTCCCATCCTGGCCCGCCATCCTCACGCCTGTCTTACCTGCGCGCAGCAGGAGGGATGCAGCCGGAGTCAGTGCTCACTGAACGTTCCTGAAAATGAGCGATGTTGCACTTTGCTCGGACATTGTGAACTGCAAAGGGTTGCCGGGTACATCGGGATTTCGTCGAGAACCCCGAAATGGGTTCCCACCACCCTGGCCGTCATCGACGATGAGCCCCTTTTCGCCAGGGACTACAACCTTTGCATCGGCTGCACCCGGTGTGTACGGGCTTGCCGTGACCTTCGCGGCATTGAGGCGATCGGCTTTGTCCGGGATGCGGACGGCCTGGTACAGGTGGGATCTCTGGCGCCGACCCTGGAGGAGTCAGGCTGCAAGTACTGCACCGCCTGTGTGGAGGTGTGTCCGACCGGTGCCTTGATGGACAAGGCTGTCCGTCCGGGCAGGAAGTCAGAGGACCTTGTGCCCTGCAGGGGTGCGTGCCCGGCCCACATCGATGTGCCCGGATATCTGAGGCTGATCGCTGCAGGGAAAAGGGATGAAGCGAATGCGGTGATCCGGGAGCGGGTCCCTTTCCCCGGGATCCTGGGACGGGCTTGTGTGCGTCCCTGCGAGGAAAAATGCCGCCGGGCCGAGGTGAACGAGGCGATCGCGATCTGCGCTCTGAAAAGGTACGCCGCCGACGGCGATCAGGGCCTCTGGAAGAAGGGCACACGAATCGAAGAAAATACGGGGAAAAAGGTGGCTGTCATCGGATCCGGTCCTTCAGGGTTGACGGCTGCTTTTTATCTCAGAAAAAAAGGCCATGCCGTGACGGTCTTCGAAGGGCAGAGAAAAGCGGGGGGGATGATGCGGTACGGAATCCCGAGATACTGCCTCCCGGAGGAGTTGCTGGACAGGGAGATCAAGGATATTTTTGCCCTGGGCGTTGAATTCCGGCCGAACCAGGTTCTCGGAAAAGACTTCACCCTGGAGCGACTGAGAGCCGCGGGCTACGATGCCGTATTCCTGGGCGTGGGTGCGCAGCGGAGCAGGCGCATCCCCCTGGAGGGCGCGGATTCTTCCGGCGTATGGTGGGGAGTGGATTTTCTCGCTCGAGTCGCAGGGGGAGAGAAAATTCGACTGAAAGAGCGGGTCATCGTGATCGGCGGGGGCAGGGTTGCGATGGACGTTGCCCTGACCTCCCTGCGCTGTGGCGCCGGGGAGGTGACCATGGTCTGCGTGGAGTCCGGCGAGGAAATGCAGGCCCACGGGTGGGAGATTCAGGGCGCCCTCGCAGAAGGGGTCAGGCTCGTTCCGTCGTGGGGCCCTCACAGGGTTCTCAGGGACAACGGGCGGGTCACGGGGATGGAAATCATTCACTGCGTCTCCGCCTTTGACGATCAGGGTGCGTTCAACCCGGAATTCGATGACGTAAAGAAGACCATCGAAGGAGACGAGGTGATCCTGGCCGTCGGCCAGGCGCCGGACCTCTCTTTTCTCGGCAAAGGGAGCCCCATCGCAACAAAGGATGGGCTCATCCTGGTGAAAGAGGCGACCCTTGAAACAGGGATGAGGGGTGTGTATGCAGGGGGGGATGTCGCTGCTCCGGCCGGAACGATCATCCACGCCGTGGCGGCGGGCCGTAAGGCGGCCGCGAGTATCGACAAGGCCCTCGGCGGAACGGGCGATATCGATGAGAAGCTTTTTGAAAGAGGTGCGCCGAGCCCGTATCTCGGCAGGGATGAGGGCTTCGCAGGCTGGAGGAGGGGGGTGGTCCCTGAACTGGACCCGGGCCTGAGGCACCGGGGGTTCGAGGAAGTCTCCCTGGGGTACGGTGATGAGGAGGCGAAGAGGGAGGCGAAGCGCTGTTTCCAGTGTGATCTGCGCCTCCTGATGGGGCGCAACCCCGGGCCGCCTGAAAAACGCCTGGCCTTCAGGGAAGAGAGTGCCGGGGAGGTGCCTGAAGCAGAGGGGGTGTTGCGGATTTACGACGCGGATCGCCATGTCCTTGCCATCAAAGGGACGGCCGATCTCAGGAAGGAATTCCGGAAGGCCTTAAAGGACTACACCCGGGCGGCATGGCTGGATTACCACGAAGACAAGTTGTACTCCAAGAAGGAGAGCGAACTCATCCAGAAATATCTCCGGGAGCATGGCAAGATGCCGGGAGAAGGGGCTGAAGAGGAGGACCTTTTTTGAAAGGCGGCCCGGTTGATGAGACCCCCTTCCATAGGCCGCGCTGACCGCCGGCCAGGAGAGGAGGCGGGCAGGGCATTTACTTTTTTCAAGAACCACGTTCACACCACGGGAGTCGGATCTAGGAAATCAAAAGGGGGTGCCGTGAAGGCCGGTGGTTACGGGTGGGGAGGGCCGGTTCGAGAAGGGGGGATGATTTGGAACCGTCCGTCATCTGCGACCGGCTCACCTTCTTGCGCTTCCACATATTGTCTGAGCGTTTCATCCGTCAAGTTTTCGGAACTGACGGCCAGATAACCGCGGGACCAGAGGTTTCCGCCGGAAAAGTTGTTCCGCAAATGAACGAACTCCGACAGCAACATCTGCGAACTCGTGTCTTTAAACCACTGAGCGATCTGGTTGACGTTCTGGGTCGGACCGTAAGCGATCAGAAGGTGAACATGGTCGCTCGATAGCGAGCCCGCGATGATTTCAACATCTCTTTCAAGGGCGATCCGGCGAAGGACATCCCTTGCCCGGGTTGCGACCTGGCCGGTCAAAACGCCGCGACGGTATTTCGAGACCCAAACCAGATGGACCTTCAGGGCGGTCTTCGGGTACGCCTGAAGCTTGAAGAATTCGGCGGCCCCGGGGGAGGCGGGTATTTCTCCGGGCAGGGGCGCTGGGGCGGGAGACCCGCGGAGGGCTGCCGCATCGGGTTTTATGGCAAGGGGCCCGGGTTTCGCGATCTTTCCGCGCATGTTCTGCACGATCCTGCCTGCGCTGCCGCCCCTTTCCATCGCCAGCTCTTCCACCTTCCCGTCATCCCTGAGGTGATAGGCTCTGTTGAACCCTGCCAGGAGAGGATAGTATTCCCCTTTGATGTCCTGGTAGAGGTCCACCCTCATGCACCCTTGCCGAGGATCGTCGCTGCTCACCACGCCGAGCAGGCCGTCTTTCTCGATGACTTTGTAGGCCCCTTTTTCCGATTGGTAGCCGACGAAATC
>JAGUZM010000490.1 GCA_020060805.1 Deltaproteobacteria bacterium
CAGGGGAGCGGGTGGGGGTTACATGCTCGCCAGACCTCCTGAGGAAATCACGGTGGGCGAGATCGTGACCCTCCTTGAGGGAGGGGGAAAGCTCGTAGATTGTGCGTCAAAGCGTGGGATATGCGATCGCTACGAAAACTGTTTGGCCAGGGAGGTCTGGGAACAGGCGGAACGTGCTATGATGCAAAAGCTTCAATCCTTCACTCTTTCGGATTTGGTTCCGCCACAAGCCCGTACCTGAAAGCGGGTGAGTCATGAAGATTGTTTCCATCGCTGTGAGCAAGAAAAAAGGCACGAGGAAGGTGCCGGTGGATTCGGTACACATCATCGAAGATCACGGGATCGCGGAAGATGCCCATGCCGGCCCATGGCACAGGCAGGTCAGCTTTCTGGCGGCAGAAAGCATCGCGGAGAGCCGGTCCAGAGGGCTGGATGTCACCTTCGGGGATTTTGCCGAAAATATCGCCACCGAGGGAATCGACTGGAAGACCATGCCGATCGGGACCCGCTTGAGGTTGGGCGATTCGGTGGTCGTGGAAATCACGCAAATCGGGAAGGAATGCCACAACCGGTGTGCCATCTACTACAAAGCAGGGGACTGTATCATGCCCCGGGAGGGTGTGTTTGCCAGGGTGCTCAAGGGCGGGGAGATCCGCTCCGGTGATCCTGTTGAATACGTGACATCATAACCGGGCCTGCCTTTTCTTTTTCTGGATTCTCTCCAGGAACCGATCCGCGGAGACGATGAGTTGTTCGTTCTCCCCGGCGGCGATCATTTCATGCTCATCATAGGCTTCAACCCGAAAAACGAGCCTGCGGCCCTGGATCGCTTCGAGTCTGGACTCCGCACGAACCGTTGACCCGAGGAGAGCGGCGCCGCGATGACGAATCCGGATCTGGGTTCCCACCGTGATTTTCCCTGCCGGAAGATGGCCGTCAACCGCATCGCGAGAGGCGAGTTCCATCAGGAGGACCACGCAGTGGGTCGAAAGCACGTCAGCGCCGATATTTCCCATGACGCTCGCCAGATGCTCCCGCTCCACGACCATCTCTTTTTTTCCCTGGAGACCTGTTTGTAGCATATCCATTGCCTTCCGCCTTTTCCCAGCATGCTTTCCTCGTGCGACGGGGATTGGAGCCTGAAAATCACTGCCAGCAGCCTCACGGACAAGCAGTCTCCATCGCTCGGAGGAGCCGGAAAAGGGTCTCGTTCACGGGTGTTGGGATGCCGCGGCTGCGGCCGAGGGAGATCACTTTTCCTGCAAACATCTCCACCTCGGTCTTCCTCCCTGCTTCGATGTCCTGGACCATGGAGGTCTTCCCGTCAGGAGACATGGCGGAAAGGAAGGGGTAAAAATCTTCTATGTCCTTCCCCTTCAGGTCGATGCCCGTCGCGTTTGCCAGGGCGATGACCTCCTTCATCGCCGCTTCCGCCAGGGCTCGCGCCTCCTGGGAACGGTGGAAAACCCGATAGGGGGCTCTCAGGACGGCAGAGACCTGATTGATCCCGACATTGATCATGAACTTCCACCACAATGCCCGGATCATGTCCTGAGGCGTTTCATAGACAATGCCCGCCCGCTGGAAAAGGGATTGAAGGGTTTTGACCCGTTCCGTGGGAACCCGGTTGTCCGCCTCGCCGAAGAAGAGCTTTCCCTGCTTCGAAAACCTCACTTCGTTCCCTTGGCGGACAGCGTCGATTCCCGCCACCATGGCATACAGGATTTTTTCAATCCCGTAGACGGACCCGATCTGTTCCTCGCTGTCAATGCCGTTCATCACGGACAGGATCAGGGTCTCTTTTCCGATGACACCCTTCATATCGAGGAGGGCATCCGGGAGATGGTGGTTTTTGACTGCCACGATGATGAGATCTGAGGGATAGGTGGGGCCATCAGGGTTGAGGACGGGAACGGCGTAATGCCGGCCGTTGACGATCAGCCCTTCCTTGACCAATTTCTCGTGGCGTTCGCCTCTGGCGACCAGAGAAATACAGCGGGGATCCATGTCGTAAAACATGCTCGCATAGGCTGCGCCCATGGCCCCGGCACCGATGATAGCAATGCCTTCGATCGTTCTCACATCAGAATCCTTTTCAGCCAGCAGGGACGGTATGGCCGAGCTTTGCCCACGGTTTTCACGCGGCTATGCCCATTTTCTCAAGGCCATGAAGAGAACCTGGAGGTCAGATTGTAGTGATAGGAAAAGAGCGAGGTCAAGGAAAAGATGGCCCTCCTCTCTCGACAGCCGCGCCGGGGATGTGATAGATACCTCTGCAAGGATATGGGGATGAAAGAAAATGCTCTGACCTTAGGGCTTTGCGGGATCGGGGTCGTAGGGGTCGCCTATGGGATGATCAGGGAAAACCATGTGGTCTTCATCATCGGCCTTCTTTTCGTCATCGCAGGGTATTGGCGGATCCGGAAAAAACTGAAGGCATCTTCCCGCGACAGGGTTTGAGACGCCCCTTCAAAGGAAACCATGCCGGGGCGCCGTTCCACGATATGTCGTATTTTGATCTTGACAGGCCGCAATATGTTGTGATAAGTATGTACTCACCTACAGTGAGACAGGGCCTGACTCGCTGTTGATTTCTCGCCTGCCTCACCCCCTTATCAGCAAATGCCATGTTTTGCTCTTTTCAGCGCTCCAGATTCATGTAAAGGATATGCCGAACGAGGTCCCATCCATGTTTGAACAGATCAAGAAACGTGACGGAAGGATTGTGCCCTTTGATCCCTCGAAGATCACCTCTGCGATAGACAGGGCCGGCAAGGCAACGGGTGAATTCGGCGAGAGGGAGGCGAAGAAACTGACCCTCCGTGTCTTGACCCTTGCCCATGAATTGCGTTTGGGACCCGTCTTGGAGGTTGAGGAGGTTCAGGACATCGTGGAGAGGGTTCTCCTCGACTCCCCGTTTTACAGGACCGCCAAGGCATACATCCTTTACCGGGAGCAGCATGCCCAGATCAGGGCGATCGTGGCCAAGGCGGGCGTGGACCTGGTGGAAAATTACATTCAGAAGATGGACTGGCG
>JAGUZM010000034.1 GCA_020060805.1 Deltaproteobacteria bacterium
CCCCTCATTTCCATGGCCGACTCCAACGCCTTCCAAGCTGCGTTCAAGAAGCTGGAACTGGTGGTGGTCCACGACCTTTTCATGACAGAGACGGGAGAGTTCGCCCACTATGTCCTGCCCGCTTCTTCCCACCTGGAAAAGTGGGGCCTCGCTTACTCCTACAACGTGTGCCACTGCCTGCCCTATCTCATGCTGAGGAAAAAAGCGATCGAGCCCCTGTATGAAAGCTGGTCAGAATGGAAGTTCTTCACCGAGCTGGCGAAGAAACTGGGCATGGGTGACAAGTTCCCGTGGAAGTCCGAAGAGGAACTGGTCGCCTTTGAGCTTCAACCCACGGGCCTCACTCTTGAACAACTCCTCAACGAGCATCCGGAGGGTGCCTATTACCAGGAAAAAACCTACGGCATGGGGACGAGAGGCTTCTCCACGCCCTCGAAGAAGATCGAGCTTTACAGCGACGCCCTCGAGAGAGTCGATGCCGATCCCATGCCCACGTATCTCGAACCGCACAGGAGCCCCCTCAGTTCTCCTGAACTCCTGGATGAATACCCCCTGATTCTATCCACCGGGAACAGGAACATCTATTACACCCACGGCCAGTTCCGGGGGATCAAATCGCTCAAAACCATGAGCCCCGAACCGCTCGCCGAGATGGGCCCGGAAACGGCCGCCAAGTATGGCATCAAGAACGGGGAGATGGTGTTCGTCGAGACAAACCGGGGGAGAGTCAAAATGAAGGCGCGGGTGGAACCCAGGGTTGCCGAAGGGGTCGTGCTGGTCCCTCACGGCTGGCCCGGTGAAGCCAACGCGAACCTGCTGACAGACACCGAGTGCCGCGAACCTGTCATGGGGTATCCTGAAATCAAATCGCTCTTGTGTGCGGTCAAGAAAGCCTCTTGATGGTTTCGGTCTCGAAGGGGATTGTTGTCTCTCGCTGTGAGAGACGATGGGGAGCATGCGCTGGAAAACGAATGGGGTCACAGATAGAAAATGACACTGGATAGAAAGCTCCTCTCCATCGACCTCACCAGCAAAGAGGTACGCATCGAACCCATCCCCCTGGAACTGCGCAAGAAGTTCTTGGGAGGGAGGGGGATCAACATGGCCCTCCTGTCCCGATCCTATTCCCCGGACCTGGACCCCCTCTCCCCCCAGAACCCCCTCATCTTCGGAGCCGGACTGCTGACAGGAACCCTCGGTTTCGGCTCCCGTATCAACATCACATCCAAGTCGCCGGAATCCGGGCACCTCGGGGATTCCAACATGGGCGGTCAGTTCGGCGCTGAAATCGTCAAAGCGGGATTCGGCCACGTGGTCATCACCGGCAAGAGCGCCACCCCGGCCTATGTGCTCATCAGAAACGATGAGGTGGAGATTCGGGATGCGGAGCACCTCTGGGGCTGCGACACCCTGGAGACCCAGAGGAGAATTCGTTCCGAACTGGGAGATGACTCGATCCAGATCGCCTGCATCGGACAGGCCGGCGAAAACCTGGTGAGGTTCGCCTGCATCCGCACGGGATTGAAAAGCGCTGCCGGAAGAACGGGCATGGCCGCGGTCATGGGCAGCAAGAACCTGAAGGCGGTAGCGGTCAGGGGTAACCTCGATATCCCGATATCCAACCCGAAGGCATACCTCCGATCCTACCTCACCCAGCTCAAGAAACTGATGGCAACAAAGTGGGCCGCCGCCCTCGGCAAGTACGGCACCCCCCTGATGTTCAAGAACTCCAACCTCATGGGTTTCCTGAGCTACAAGAACAACCAGTACACCTCGGCCGGTGATCTGGCGAAGGGCTTGTATGCGAACGCCCTGGGAGCCTATTCCACCGGAATGGTCGCCTGTTTTGGATGTCCTGTCCACTGTCGCCATCGCATCGCCGTCAAGGAGGGCCGGTACCGGGGCATGGCCGGCGAGGGCCCGGAGTACGCCTCCATGGGTTCGATGGGAACCAAGCTCGGCAACCTGGACATCGAAAACGTTCTCTACGCCGTGGAGCTCTGCAACCGCTATGGCCTGGACACCATTTCCACCGGCACCTATATCGCCTGGGCCATGGAGCTCTTCCAGAGAGGCCTGATCGACACCGCTTTGACGGGGATGCCCCTGGAGTGGGGAAACGGGGACACGATCGTGAACCTTCTCCATCAGATCGCGACGAGGAGAGGCTTCGGAGATCTCGTCGCCGAGGGGCCGGGTGCGAGGGAAGCCTATGGCCGAGGTTCAGAACCTTACTTCCTGGGGGTCAAAAATTTCCCGCTCGAGATGACGGACGAGAGGCTCCCCAAGAGTTTCGCCCTCGGAATGGCCACGTCCAGTCGCGGCGCCTGCCACATGAGGAGTCGCGCCTCCATCGACGTCCTGGGTCTTCCCGAAGAGGTTCTGGAAAAGGTTTACGGCGGGCCTGTGAGCAACCAACTCTCCTCCTACTCCGGAAAGGCCAGGATGGTCTGGTGGCATGAACTCCTCAACGCCGTGATCGACGCCCTGGGCATCTGCCGGTTTCAAAGCGTCTTCTCCAGCCCTCATGCCCTCCAGTACCCAGAATGCGCCCGCCTGATCGCGCATGTCACCGGCCTGCGCATGACGCCGGGGGAGCTCAAGAAAATCGGCGAGCGGATTTACACGCTCGAGAGGATGCTCCTCGTCCGGGACGGAATGTCGCGCAAGGACGACACCCTTCCCGGGCGCTACTTTGACGAGCCCA
>JAGUZM010000026.1 GCA_020060805.1 Deltaproteobacteria bacterium
CCTGCCGGAGGGCTTCTGATGTTCCTTGCTTATTCACTTATCGCTCGCTCATTTTTCTTCAAAGGCCGGGATTATCAACGCGCGAAAGCAGAGAGGAAAGGATCTTAAGAACTCAGCCAGGTAAGCATCGTCATGTCCCGTGATGCCTGTGATCAATGACTTTTTCATCATCTCCTCCAAGCGAATCGCGAAACTCCCGTTCCCTTCATAACAAACGCTTGTTTCTCACTCCTCACGCATTTGGTCTGCCACACTAGCCCTCAAGTTTCCTCGTAATCCTAAGCCCATCCCATGGCGCTATAAATAGATCCTAACTAAATGAAATCACAGATCTATTGGCTTAGCCAGCGTTCCCGCCACATTTCCCAGACCAAGAGGGGCCATAGCTGATACTGATGATTAGCTTTTGCGGCAAGATGCTCACGAACTTTTCTTTCGACAGTAGCGGGATCAAATAACCCTTCCTTTTTGATACGATCGAATGAGAGATGGTCCAAAAGGAGTTCCCTCAGTCCAGTCCGTAACCATTCGCCGAGCGGTACACCGAACCCCTTCTTCGGTCTCTCGAACAGTGCTACCGGAAGGTACCTGGCAAGGACCTTTTTCAAGAGATACTTTCCCTTTCCCCCTCTGTACTTGATATTTTCCGGGAGAGCTGAAGTGTATTCCAGAAAACGATGATCAAGCAAAGGAACTCGGACTTCAAGCCCTACGGACATGCTCGCTCGGTCCACCTTGGTAAGCATCGCATCCGGCAGATAGGTTTTTTGATCGACCCACATCAACCGTGTCAAAAGAGGCCAGCCTTCAGTGGCACCAAACGCTTCTTCATACTGGCCCCTACGAAGGCCGATCGCCCCGAAGATCTGGTCAATTTCATTCTCAGGCCACTGGCATATAGTGACCCTGTATATATCCGAAGTTCGCACAGCACGAAGGATATCCAGGATTCCGGCCCACTTATTGCTTAAATTCATCACCTGGAAGCGCTGTGGCAGGAATTGATAAAGAGGAAGGTAGGATCGCTCTATCCAGCGGACGGGCACTTCACATAGCGCTCTTGCTGCAGCTTGGCGTAAGCGTAAGGGTATGTGTTGCAAAGCATCCACCGCAGCCTTGGTGCTCCAATACCTGACATACCCGGCAAATTGCTCATCTCCGCCATCACCCGAAAGGGCAACGGTTACCTTTGAACGCGCCAGTTGGCAAATCAAGAATGTCGGTATCGCAGAGGAATCTGCAAATGGCTCATCGTAAATCTCCGCCAGCCGCGGAATGACGTCCAGGGCGCCTGCAGGCCCGAGATATAGTTCGTAATGATCGGTCCCTAGGTACTTTGCCACTTTCGCGGCAAAGGGAGCTTCATCGTAGCTGTGCTCACGAAATCCTAAGCTAAATGTGCGAAGGGGTGCACTGTCGACCTTCTGCATAAGCGCGACAACCAAGGAAGAATCAATCCCTCCGCTCAGTAGAGCGCCCAATGGCACATCGCTAACCATGTGATCCCTCACGACCGCCGTCAAAACACGGTCAAGATCCTCGATTCTATCGTTCTCTGATACTCGCTCCTCCGTTTCCTCTCTTTTCCAACTCGGATGAGCCCAATAGGTGAACGTACGGATCTCCCCGCTTTCGAATTCCAAAAACTGACCCGGCGGCAGCTTGAAGGTGTCCCTAAAAACGGTTCCCGGCGTGGGCACGTACTGATAGTGAAGAAAAAGAGGGATCGAACTCAGTTCCAAATTTCTCTGAAAAAACGGAAAGGCCATAAGCGCCTTGAGTTCTGAAGCAAAAAGAAAAGTGTTGTCTTTGAAGTGGTAATAGATAGGCTTTATACCCAGCCGATCTCTGGCAAGCAGGAGCACCTCCCTTCGCCTATCCCAAATCGCTAAAGAAAACATCCCCAAGAATTTTCGGAAGCATCCACTCCCCCATTGGACGTAGGCTTCAAGGATGACTTCCGTATCGCTCTTTGTACGAAAACTGTGGCCCAACTTCTCGAGATCGGCTCGGAGCCGCTTGAAATTGTACAATTCCCCATTGTAAACGACGTGGATTTCTCCATCCGCGCTCGCCATCGGCTGCCTTGCTTCCCTGGAAAGGTCAATGATGGAAAGCCGTCGATGTCCTAACCCCACTCCCGCCACTTCATCCAGGAACAAACCTGCATCGTCAGGGCCCCGGTGGCGAAGTTCGCGCGTGCCCAGAGGGAGAGCGTCCCGAAGGCTTTGAAAATCCTTATCGCTCCTAAAACCGACGAACCCGCACATCCGCCGCAGCCTTTTCGTAAAACCTTTCATATCGCCCGACTGAATCAGAAAGACTGAACTCCTTTTCAATTCGTCGTCTCGCCTCCAACCCGAGCTTTCGGCGCCCTGCCTCTCCAAGCTCGATCACTTGTTGCCATGCATCGGCCAAGGCCTTCGGGTCCTTTGGCGCTACGACCTTTCCTGTATCGCGAACAAGCCATCCTGAATCACCAACGTCCGTTACCACACATGGGACAGCGCATGCCATCGCCTCTCCTATCGTATTCGGAAAACCCTCGCTAGCAGATGAGGACGTTGCGATATCCAATGCCGCCATCACTTTGTGGATATCTCTCCGCTCTCCAAGCAAAACAAAGTTCCTGCTTAAACCCAGTTCCCCAAGGCAAGCCACTAGCGATTGGTTTTGCGGATCGATTCCTGAGCCTGCCATAACGAATTGCACCGATGGATAATTTTTCAACAGAAGCTTACTTGCTTGCAGGAAGGTTTTGTGATCCTTCATCGGATCGAAGCGTGACACAAGACCTATCAGCAAGTCATCTTCCCTCAAGCCCAGCTCTTGCCTCAAAGCAGTTCGAGCTACAGAATCAGGATGAAAGACCTCCACATCGAATCCGTTGGGGATCAGAATCCATCGCTGCGGTCTGTAGCCTAGACGCTCATGAGCCCTCATTCCTGCCATCGAATTGACCAATACCGCATAGGGGAGAGAGGATACCCCTGGCAACACCCCTGTCACAAGCCTAGAAAGCCTTGAGTAGTACTGCATATCCATGTCACTGCATCGAATATTCCAACAGATCAAAGGGATGCGAGTCAACTTGCCTACGACCAGCCCGAGTAGATCGGCATGATAAAGCCACGTTTGTAGTGCCATGGCTCGTTCCTTGCGCAGAATCCTGCACAAACGCCATATACCCATGGGATTGGGAACCCCCAACCGCATTCCCAGATCGCTTACGGAAATTCCAAGACCTGCAATGTCCTTGCGCAGCGCGCCACCTTCCGCCAGAGAAACAACGGTATTTTGAAAGCGCTTTCTGTCCATATGGGTCATGAGGTTGAGAAGCATCTTCTCTGCCCCACCTACTTCAAGATCTGTGATAAGGTGGATTATCTTTATCATGGGCGAAGTGACACGAAACCCTATCCATCCTGTCCAGAATTCAACGCTGTTAACCCCTCATTGACACAAGCGGCTTCAAAGCCGCCGATGGACAATGAGCGACGACAGGGATTCCCTGAGCCTTCCCGGTAGGATTTCACTTTCGGCCTC
>JAGUZM010000455.1 GCA_020060805.1 Deltaproteobacteria bacterium
CACGCAGGAGGGAGCGGAGCAACGTTGCCGGGGCGTAGACCTGCTGGAGAGTCTGGCTCAGGATGACGTAATCAAAGGAGTCATCGGGATAGTCTAGGATTTCCTCGTTGATATCCCCCTGGAGCACGGAGAGGCCTTTTTCGACGCACCGGGCCACCTTCGCCTCGACGCGCTCGATTCCCACACCGCTGACTCCCTTCGTCTCCTTCAGGTGGTGTAGGAGATCCCCTTCACCGCAACCTAGGTCGAGCACCTTTGCCCCGGGCTCGATCCATGAAGCCACGACCTGAAGGTCAAAACGGATTATTCTATTCTCGGCTTTCCCGGCGGACACGTTCCAAAAAACCTCTGATCAAGGCCGTCAGCCGTTCATTGGGCATAAGAAACGCATCATGACCCCACTTCGCCTCGATCTCACAAAAGCTGACGTCGAGCCCGTTCTTTTTCATGGCCCGAACCAAGGTTCTGGATTGGTAAGTGGGGTAGAGCCAGTCGGATGTGAAGGAGACAACCAAGAATTTGGCACGGGCCTTGGAAAACGCTTTGACGAGCGACCCGGAGTCGTGCTGGATCTCCAAGTCATAGTAATCCGCTGCCTTCGTGATGTACAAAAAAGAGTTGGCGTCAAACCGCTCTACAAACCTCTTGCCCTGGTAGCGAAGGTAGCTCTCCACCTGGAAGTCGGCGTCGAAATTGAAAGAGAAGTTGTTCTTGCCCTGGAGCCGGCGCCCGAACTTCAGACGCATGGATTCATCCGAGAGGTAAGTGATGTGCCCGATCATTCGGGCCACGGCAAGACCCAGATCCGGCCTCGGGCCGTCATAGTAGCTCCCGCTGTTCCATCTGGGGTCCGCCATGATGGCCTGCCTGGCCACCTCATTGAAAGCGATGGCCAGGGCCGAATGCTTGCTGGTCGTGGCAAGGGGAATGGCCGATAGTACCATCTCCGGGTACCTTACGCACCACTCCAGAACCTGCATCCCGCCGATGGACCCTCCCACGACCGAAAGAATCCTTTCAACACCCAGATGGTCCATCAACGCCTTTTGCGCCCTGACCATGTCACCGATCGTCACAAAGGGAAAGTCAAGGCCGTAGGGCCGGCCCGTCTCGGGATGGATGGAAACAGGCCCTGTAGAACCCATGCAACTGCCCAAGATGTTGGAACATACGACGAAATACTTTTCCGTGTCGATCCCCTTCCCGGGGCCGACCATGATATCCCACCACCCGGGCCTGGGGTCCTCCCTGCTGTAATACCCCGCCACATGGGAATCCCCTGAGAGGGCGTGGAGAATCAGGACCGCGTTGCTTTTGTCCCGGTCCAGCCGGCCGTACGTTTCATAGGCGATGGTGACGGGGCCGAGTTTTCTCCCGCTGTCCAGGGTCATTTCATGGGGCGGCTCGGCAAACCCGTAGAACTTCTTCTCCACCAGGCCTACACTGACACCGTTCTTGTCATGTTCGATATACTCACTCATGAGACCCGTACATCCCTGCGAGGAATTCAGGCTTCCGCGAACACCCCGAACATCTCCGTTCACTTTACCTTGTCCAACGCCTGGCCCAGGTCCCGGCAGATATCTTCCGCCCCTTCTATCCCCGTCGATAATCTGATCAAATCGGGGGTGATCGAGAGGGATCGCTTGGTCGTCTCATCGAATGAAACATACTGGGAGGAGTAAGGGTGAATGACCAGGGTCTTGCAGTCCCCGAGGTTGGCGAGGTGGTAAATGAGCTTAAGGTGGTTGATGAACCTGAAGCAGCTCTCTTCGTCCTTCAGGCCAAAAGCGACCATGCCCCCAAAACCTTTTCCCTTGAATTCTTTCAGCCCGGTTGCATGGGATGGATGGATCTCCAGCCCCGGATAGTTCACCCATCTCACCTCCGGGCGTTCTCGGATATACTGTGCCACCCTGAGGGCATTGGTCACGTGTCTCTCCATGCGAACCGCGAGGGTGTCGAGTCCCAGCATGGTCAGGTAGGCATGAAAGGGCGACTGGGTCGTTCCGAAGTTGATGTGATGCTCGCGCCAGACTTTGTCCAAATAGGCGAGGGGGCCCTTTCGATCTATGAAAGGCTTGAAATCCGGGAATCTCTTTTGACTCCAGTCGAAGCGGCCCCTGTCAATGACCACTCCCCCCACGGCCTGGCCGTGTCCGCTCAGGTATTTGGTCGTGGAATGAACCACCACGTCAGCACCCAGTTCAAAAGGCCGGCAGAGATAGGGCGTGGCCAGGGTGTTGTCCACAATCAAGGGCACCCCGTGGCCGTGCGCTACCTCGGCGGCCCTTTTCAGGTCGGGGATGTCCATCTTCGGATTACCGATCGTCTCCAGGTAGACGAAGCGCGTCTTCTCGTTGATGGCACCCTCGATGGCGCCCGTATCCGTGGACTCGACGAGCCTTGCCGTGATGCCATACTTCACGAAGACCTTGGTGAAAAGTTGATAAGTGGACATGAACAAGGAGTTGCCCGTGACGAACTCGTCCCCGGTCCTCAGCAGAGCCAGACAGGCATTCGCAATGGCAGCCATGCCTGAAGACATGACCACCGCTCCCTGGCCGCCTTCCAAAGCGGTCAGTTTTTCCTCCAGGATGCGGTTCGTCGGGTTGGTCAGCCTCATGTAGATATGGTCTGACGTCATCCCGGCGAAGGTCTGGCTCAGGTTTTCAGCCGTGGCGTGCAGATGAGATGCGCTCTGAAAGATCGGGGCCAGGGTCCCGCCCTGCCACTCCTTTGCCGACTGGCCGGCGTGGATTACCAAAGTGTCGAAGCCATACGAGCCGTTTCCGTCCATCTTTTGCCTCCTAATGGGGGGTCGCAGAAGTCCCCCTGAAACTGCCGCTTCAACGGTTAAGCCAGGGCGCTCCCGGGGCCCGACGGGCGTAAATGACGATCAACCGAGTCCCAGCCCGTAAACTAAGCAGCCATCCTCTCTCTTTCCAGGATCTCGCCCCGGGCGCTGATGACCACTTTTTCCATGGGGATCTTCTTGCCGGACTTCTCCATCCCTCTTTCGACGATGATGGGCAGGCCCTGGCAGCAGGGCACTTCCATGGCGAGCACGGTCACGCTTTTGATATCCGCTGCCTTGAAGATTTCCCCGAACTTCTGGATGTAGCCTTGCGCATCGTCAAACTTCGGGCATCCCACCATGACCACCTTGCCCTTGAGGAAGTCCC
>JAGUZM010000512.1 GCA_020060805.1 Deltaproteobacteria bacterium
GACAAGGTCGATTACCCCCTGCACCTGGGGGTGACTGAGGCGGGAACGCTCATTTCGGGTACGGTGAAAAGCGCCATCGGCATCGGCATCCTTCTGTACAAAGGAATCGGAGACACCCTCCGCGTATCCCTGTCGAGAGACCCCCTGGAAGAAGTCAAGGTCGCCTATGAGATCCTGAGGGCCCTTGACCTCAGACACAGGGGACCGGAGATCATATCCTGCCCCACCTGCGGAAGGTGTGAAATCGACCTCTTCAGCCTGGTCAACAAGGTGGAAAAGTCCCTGTCCAGAATAGAGGCCTCTCCAAAGGTCGCTATCATGGGGTGCATCGTCAACGGGCCCGGCGAGGCCAGGGAGGCCGACATCGGCGTGGCCGGAGGCCGGGGCCAGGGGATGTTGTTCAAGAAAGGCCGCCTTGTCAAAAAGATCCCTGAAAAGGACCTGGCCAGGGTGCTCATCGAGGAGGTCAAGGCGATGACCGAGTAGGGATTGAGCATTGATCATTGGGCATTGAGCATTGAACATTGGCCATTGAACATTGGGCATTGATCATTGGGCATTGATCATTGAACATGGGGCATCGAGCCTCGTGAGAGCATATGGGCGAGAAGCAAACGATCATTCACAACCGTCAAATGAAGGGAGGATTGGGTTCCCCGCATGCGATACTCCAAGTATTTCATCCCCACTTACAAAGAAATCCCTGCTGAGGCTGAAATCATCAGCCACCAGTTGATGCTCCGGGCCGGCATGATCCGCAAGCTGACGTCGGGGATCTACACGTTTCTCCCCCTGGGGCTTAAGGCTGTCCGCAAGGTTGAGAATATTGTGCGAGAAGAGATGAACCGATCCGGTGCGATCGAAGTCCTCATGCCTGCGGTGCAGCCGGCTGAGCTGTGGCAGGAGAGCGGGCGGTGGGACTTTTACGGCAAGGAGCTTCTGAGGTTAAAAGACCGCCATAACCACGACGCCTGTATCGGCCCGACCCACGAGGAAGTCATCACGGACCTGGTCAGGCGGGAGATTCACTCCTACAAGCAGCTGCCGATCAATTTCTATCAAATCCAGACCAAGTTCCGGGATGAAATCCGTCCGAGGTTCGGCGTGATGCGGTGCCGGGAATTCATCATGAAAGACGCCTATTCCTTTGACGTGGACGAGGCCGGGGCCGACAAAAGCTATGAGATCATGTACGACGCCTACACCCGCATTTTCCGCAGATGCGGCCTTCACTTCCGGGCCGTGGAGGCTGACTCGGGGAGTATCGGCGGCAGCTTCTCCCATGAATTCATGGTCCTGGCCAACACCGGTGAAGACGAGATCGTGAACTGTGCAGCTTGCACCTACGCCGCAAACCTCGAGAAGGCTGAGGTCAGGGCCCGGGCGGACGGAAAAGATCACGGGAAACCCTCCCCGAAGCCTTTGGAAGAGGTCGAAACGCCCGATGTCCGAACCATCGACGAGCTGACATCCTTCCTCTCCACGGGCCCGGATCAGATCGTCAAGACCCTGATTTTCAACTCCGACGGGAACGTCGTGGCCGCCCTGATCCGGGGAGATCATGAAGTCAACGAGGTGAAACTGAAAAATCTCTTGAGCGCGGATCAGATCGAGCTGGCAGACCCTCACCTTGTCGAGGAGGTGACGGGCGCGCCCATGGGCTTTGCGGGTCCCGTGGGCCTCAGGGCGAAAATCATCGCCGACCACGCCATCCAGGGCATGGCCAATTTCATCGCCGGCGGCAACCGGGTTGATCTGCACCTGCGGAACGTGAACGTGGATCGGGATTTCACCGTGGATCAGTTTGCCGACCTGCGGATGATCGCCAGGGGCGACACCTGTCCCAGGTGCAGGGGAGAAATCCTCTTCGGCCGAGGCATCGAGGTGGGGCATGTGTTCAAATTGGGCACCAAGTACAGCAAGGCGATGCGAGCGGTCTACCTCGACGAAAAGGGCGAGGAAAAGCTCATCTTCATGGGGTGCTACGGGATCGGTGTCGCGAGAACCGTTGCAGCGGCCATAGAGCAGAACCATGATGAGGACGGCATGATCTTCCCCATACCGATCGCACCCTTTGAAGTGGTCCTCTTCCCCCTTCAGATGTACCAGAGCGACGTGGTTGCTGCTGCCGAGAGGATCTACAAGGGCCTTCTGGATCAGAAGATTGACGTCCTCCTCGACGACAGGGACGTGCGGCCCGGGGTCAAGTTCAAAGACGCGGATCTCCTCGGCACACCCCTCCGGGTCACTGTGAGCGAAAAAACCCTCAAACAGGGGAAACTGGAGATCAAGGGGCGTTCTGAAAAAACCGCCTCCCTCATACCCCTGGCCAGCGCCCCTGCGGCAATCGCCCAGAGGGTGAAGGAACTGTATGGTTCGGCTGAATGACATCACATCCGCGATTCTGAGCTACCATCCCAAGGCGGACATCAGCCTGGTGGAAAAGTCATACGTTTATTCCGCCAAAGTCCACCAGGGCCAGGTCCGTCTTTCGGGCGAACCTTACCTTTCTCACCCCCTGGAAGTCGCCTACATCCTTACCCAGATGAAGCTCGATGTGATCAGCGTCGTGGCCGGCCTTCTTCATGACACGATCGAAGATACAGGCGCCGATATCTCCGAGATCGAGCGGTTGTTCGGCAAAGAAACGGCGAACATCGTAGACGGCGTCACCAAGATCGGAAAAATGCAGTTCAGCAGTTCCGAAGAGGCCCAGGCAGAGAACATGCGGAAAATGATTCTGGCCATGGCCACGGACATTCGCGTGATCATCGTCAAGCTCGCCGACCGGTTGCACAACATGCGCACCCTGGGGTTCCAACCCCATGATAAGCAGGAGATGATCGCGAAGGAGACCCTGGACCTCTACGCCCCCCTGGCCGGCAGGATGGGGATCTTCTGGCTGAAGTCCACCCTGGAAGATCTTTGCCTCTATTACCTGGAGCCGGAAATCTACGAGAAGATCAAGTCAGACCTTGCTGAAAGAAAAGGGGTCAGGGAGCAGTTCATCCAGGAGGTCATAGCCCTGCTCAACGGGAAACTGAAAGAGGCCGGCATCAAGGCGACCGTCAAAGGCCGGCACAAGCACCTCTACAGCATCTACATGAAAATGAAGGAGCAGAACCTGACCCCCAGCCAGGTGTATGACGTCGTCGCCTTCCGGGTGATCGTTGACAGCCTCCGGGAGTGCTACGAGGTGCTCGGCATCATCCACGCGACGTGGAAGCCTGTCCCCGGCAGGTTCAAGGACTATGTCTCTCTGCCCAAGGCCAACATGTACCAATCCCTCCACACCACGGTGATCGGCCCTGTGGGGCAGAGGATGGAAATCCAGATTCGCACATGGGAGATGGATCGCGTCGCCGAAGAGGGCATCGCGGCCCACTGGAAATACAAGGAGGGTCAGTCTGCAAGCAAGACGGACGCAAAGCAATTCGCTTGGCTCAGGCAGCTGCTGGAATGGCAGATGAGCCTCAAGGATCCCAAAGAGTTTATGGAAAGCGTTCGCATGGACCTCTTTCCCAA
>JAGUZM010000603.1 GCA_020060805.1 Deltaproteobacteria bacterium
GATGGCCACCTGCACGTAGGCATCACCGCGGCCGCTGCCGTCCATGTGCGGCATGCCGTAGCCCTTGAGCCGAAACCGGGCGTTGCTGAGGGTGCCGGGCGGTATTTTGAGCCTCAGGGTTTTTTGGTCTATGGTGGGAACATCGATTTCAGTCCCCTCCAGAGCTTCCGTGAAGCGGATCTGCCTGGAAAGGAGAAGATCGTCCCCATCCCTCTTGAAAACAGGATGGTCGAGAACTCGCACCTGAACGTAAAGATCCCCCTTCGGGCCCCCGTAGGCGCTCGGCTGTCCTTTGCCGGGGACTCTCAGCTTTTTGCCCGTGGAGATGCCGGGCGGGATTTTCACTGAAACGGATTCCTGTTTACCCCCGGCCTGATAGGAGATGACTTTGTTTTCCGATGAGAAAGCCTCTTCCAGGGTCAGGGGCAACTCGTAGAGAAGGTCCTGGCCCTTGATTTCATCTCCTCTGGACTGAAACCCACCGTGGGGGGATTCAAAGGGCGATCTTCTGGCGCTGGAGTAACCCCTACCGAAACCGCCGAACATCTGGCCAAAAATGCTCTGGGTCCCTCCGCCGAAACCAAACTCCCGGAAGATGCTGGAGAAGTCAACGTCACGGAAAATGTCTTCCTGCGAATATCTCTGCTGGAAACCTTCGGCGCCGAACATGTCATACTGTTTTTTCTTCTCCCCATTGCTCAGGACCGCGTAGGCTTCATTGATGTCCTTGAACTTATTCTCCGCAGCCTTGTCCCCCTTGTTTCTGTCCGGATGGTACTTCATGGCCAGCTTGCGATAGGCTTTCTTGATCTCTTGCGGGGTGGCCGATCTGCCGACTTCTAGGATCTTGTAGTAATCTTTACCTGGCATGGCTTCATGGAGAGATATATGGGTTTATTAATAATGCAATGATAATCAGCGCTCCGGGGATAGTCAAGAAAAGCCCCCAAAACCACAAGCCCCTGTGAGGGCAAAGGGGAGGGTGTCGTCTCCGGAGCAACCCGGAGTCAGGGCTAGGCGAAGGGCTTCCCAGAAGGGGGGGTGGAAACCTTTCCCCCCGAAATCGTCCAAAAAGAGGCTCCCGCGACTCCAGGGCAGGGCATTTTTTTGGTTGAAGTGAGGCCGAATTTGTTTTAATGTCCCGTCACTGCACCTGTTTCTCATCCATCAACGCTTTTCAACCGACGTCAACCTCAGCAACAAAGAAAAAAGGAGGGAAGGATCATGTCAAGAAAAAGGTCTCTGGTTTTAACCCTCGCGTTTTCCGCAGCCCTGGTCTTTGCGTTGTCAGCTCCTGTAAAGGCGGCGGATCAAATCCTCATCGGATCCCCTCTTTCCACGGCGTTCCTGTACGGCTGGGATGCTGAGAGGGGAATCAAGCTCGCGGTGGAGGAGATCAATGCCCAAGGGGGCGTCAAGGTGGGGAACAAGAAAATGCCCTTTGCCGTGGAAGTCATCGACACCCGGGACCTTGAGCCAGGGGTGCCTGTGAGTGACGCCCTCATGGCGGTGGAAAAACTGATTCTTGAAAAGAAAGTCAACTTCATCGTGGGAGGTCCTGTGCGGTCCGAGGCCGCCCTTGCGACCATGGACATCCTGGGCAAATACAAGGTCGTGTCCATTCTCACCACAGGCGTTCTGACCCCGAGGTACCATGCCCGGGTGGCGGAAGAATACGACAAGCTCAAATACTGCTTCCGCATCCACGGCGAAGCGCGGCAGCTCGTGGGCGAGATCATAGCCTGCTTCAAGGAGATCCAGGTCAAGTATGGCTTGAACAAAGTGTTTATCATGGTCCAGGACGTTGCCCACGCCAGGGGAGGCGGCGAAACCCTGGGGAAGGTGGCCGGCGGCCAAGGGTGGACCGTGACAGGGACCGAAGTCTATCCCACGGGCACCACAGACTTCTCCATGGGACTCCTCAAGGCAAAGAACGCTGAGGCGCAGATCCTGAACATATGGATGGACATGCCGGAGAGCTCCATCCTCCTGAAGCAGTGGTATGAGCTCAAAATCCCGGCCCTTCCGTTTGGATCCACCCTGGCTGCCGCAGAACAGCCGGGCTTCTGGAAGGCGACGGAGGGAAAAGGCGAATACACGCTCTGCAACGTGGTCAACGCCGGCAACGCCCCTTCCAACGCAACGCCATGGACGATGAAGTTCTACGATGCCTACACCAAAAGGTGGAACATCGAGCCCGAGGGCCTGGGAAGTTCCAGCAGCTACATGGCGATCTATGTCTTGAAGGATGCCATCGAGCGGGCCAACAGCCTCAATTCCGACAAGGTCGTCGAGGCCCTGGAAAAGACGGACATGATGGGGGTGTACGGAAGGATCCGGTTCGATCCCAAAAGCCACCAGGTGATTCCTGCCCTGGATCCCAAGGAAGGGGCTGTGGGAACGATCCTCCAGTGGCAGGCGGGCAAGAGAATCGTTGTGTTTCCCAAGAGCATCGCCACGGGCGAGATCCTGCTGCCGCCGTGGATGAAGAAATAGATGGAAATCCTGATCTACGGCACGATCAACAGCATAGCCCTGGCCCTCATGGCTCTGGGCTTTGCCCTCGTCTACGGCATCAGCCGGGTCCCCAATTTTGCTCACGGCGCGATCTACGTGGTGAGCGGTTTCATCACATGGACCTTCCTGAAAGCCCTGGGCCTGAGCTATGTCCTGAGCGCCCTCATCGCCGTCCTCATCACGGGCATCATAGGAGCCCTGATCTACCGGTTCATGCTGATCCGGGTGAGGGGGATGGCCATCTCCGAGATCATCGCCTCCTATGCCATAGGCCTCGCGATCCTGGAGGGATTGCGCTGGGGCGGGTTCAAGGGCATGACCTACACGCTCCCCGTTTTCATCCCGGGGAGCCTGGTGCTCGGGGGCGTCCCGATTGACATCCACCGCCTGCTGATCGTGGGGATCGGCACGGCGGTGATCGCCCTGCTCTGGGTGTTCACCCACCACACCCGCGTGGGGCTGGCTTTGCGGGGGATGGCCCAGGATGAGCGGGCGGCCCTGATGCTGGGGATTGATTCCGACCTCATGGCCCTGCTCGCCACCGCCTTGGGCTCCATGCTCGCGGGCCTGGCGGCCATCGTGCTTCTCCCTCTGGGGAACATCGTGGTGGAGGCCGGGTATAACGTCCTGATCCTGGCCATAGCGGTTTGTATCGTCGGCGGCCTGGGGAGCTGGATGGGAGCGGTGCTGGCAGCGTTCCTGATCGGGTTTGCCCAGATCCTGACCGTGGTCTACCTGGGCAGCCACTACCAGATGGTTGTGGCTCTCCTGGCCATCATCTTCACCCTCATCATGCGACCTTCAGGCCTTTTCGGCCGCCAGAAGGAGCTGGAGGAAAGAGTCTGAACCATGACTACCGGGGATCGTCGAAAGGAGAGACTGGACCGGGGCATCAAGGTGCGATCCGACGGCATCTATGCGCTCTTGTCCTGGAGGGAGTTGGGTTACCTCGTCCTGCCCAGGTTGGTGCTCATCGTGGGGTTGCTCCTGTTGCCTCTCGTGATGCCGAGCCTTTATTGGCAGCGGGTCATTTCCAATGTCTGCCTGTATGCCCTTCTTGCCCTGAGCTTCGATTTCCTGGCCCATTTTGTGGGGCTCGTCTCCCTCGGGGGCGCGCTTTTCATAGGCACCGGCGCCTACATCGCGGCGCTCCTGAACAAGAAACTGGGCCTGTCGATCATCCTGACCATCCCGATGGCTTCGATTTCCGGCGCCGCGATCTGCACCCTTCTACTCCTCCCGTGCCTTCCCCTGAGGGGCGTCTATTTTGCGATCGTAAGCCTCATGTATCCCCTGGCCATGATGAGGATCATCGAAGCCCTCAACATTTTCGGGGGTACGGACGGGATCATGGGAATCGACAGTTTCCCGAGCCACTGGGTGGAGCAGTATTTCGTCATCGTGATGGTGCTCCTGTTCCTGTTCGGCCTCAGGAGGCTTGTCAACCTGGACATCGGCCTGGTTTTCCGGGGCGTCAAAGACAACGACCAGGCCGTGCGCGCTTCAGGGATGAGCATCACCTACTACAAGGCGGTGGCGGTCTTCATCGCCTCCACCATGGGCTGCCTGGCCGGTGCCTGCCTGGTTCATATCTACATGTTTGCGGGCATATCCCTCTTTGCCCTGGACTTCTCGATCCTCCCGATCGCCGCGACGGTCATCGGCGGCGGCGGAACTCTGGCGGGCCCGGTCATCGGCTGCTTCCTCCTGGTGCCCATCTCCGAGCTTTTGAGGGAGTTTGGAACCTTGCGGATCGCTTTTTACGCCATCATCCTGATGGCGTTCATCGTTTTCAAGAGTGAAGGGCTCATGGTCTACGGCCAGCGAAAATATCACCAGTTCGAGCGGTGGGTGAAGATATGACCGAACCCTCCATGCTCCATGTGGAAGAGGCGACCAAGGCTTTCGGCGGGATCCTGGCGCTCAACCGGGTGAGTTTCGATTTGCGCCAGGGGGACATCCTGGGCATCATCGGCCCCAACGGATCGGGTAAGACCACCCTGGTCAACTGCATCACAGGGTTTGTCAAGATGACTTCAGGCCACATTTTTTTCAAAGGCCACGACATCACGTCAAAGCCTGCCCACAAGATTGCGGACATGGGTGTGACGAGAACCTTTCAGATCATGCGACCCTACTACAGCCTTCCGGCTTACAAGAACCTGGTGATTCCCCTCTTCTCGCCCAGGGCAAAGCGGACCGGGGGATGGCGGGGGGGAGGAAAGCTGGGCGACAGGAATACCGTGGGCATCGATATCCTGGAAGAGATCGGGTTCGAGAGGGATTCCTTTGTCCCTTACAAGATGGCTTCCACCTTGCCCACGGGTTATCTCAAACGCCTCGAACTCGCCCGGTGTCTTGCTTTGAGGCCTGAAATCATCATCTGTGATGAAGTGTTTTCCGGTCTCAGCATGAGCGAGATTGCGAGCATGGTTCCCCTGATCGAACGACTCCAGATGGACGGGATCACCCTGATCATGATCGAGCACCGCCTGAGGGAACTCTTCAGGGTGGCCAACAGGGTGATGGTGTTGAATTTCGGGCAGAAGCTCGTGGAGGGGACGCCTCAGGAAGTCATGGCCGACGAAAAGGTGAAGGAAGCCTATTTCGGGTCAGAGGAGGTGGAGGAGGTCATGACCTATGCTTGAGGCAACCGGCCTGATGGTCTTCTACGAGAACATGCTCGCCCTCAACAACGTGAGCCTCTCCTGCGGGGAGAACCAGATCGTGGGCGTGTTCGGCGCGAACAGCGCTGGCAAATCCACCCTGATGTACACCCTTTCCGGCATCATGGAGGACATCAAGAAGAAAGAGGAAATGTCCGGCGGTGAGAGGATCACCGTGGTCGGCAAGATCCATTACCAGGGCGAGGATATCTCCGGGATGAAGCCGAGCCAGCGCGCGAGGAAGGGAATCATTCTCTGCCCTGAGAGGCGGCGGATATTCAGGGAAAGCAACGTCATCGAGAACCTCCGGATCGGGGCTTACCTCGCCACCCCCGCTCAGGCCAAAGAGACCATGGCCTATGTGTTCAGGCTTTTTCCGGCCCTGGTGAGGTTAAAGAAGCGGGTGGGCGGGTTCCTGAGCGGAGGGGAGCAGCAGATGCTTGCCATCGGCCGGGCCCTCATGGCCCAGCCGAGGCTGCTCCTGATGGACGAACCTTTGCTCGGCTTGAGCCCCCTGATGCAAGCCATCCTCATCCGGGCGACCCGCGAGATTCGGGCGGAGAAGAAAATCTCCATCATCGTGACGGAGCAATACGCCAGGCCGGTCCTGCCCATCGTGGACTACGCTTTCATCCTTGAAAACGGGGCAGCGGTCCTGGAAGGAGACAGAAAAGAACTGTTGAACAATCAGGATGTAAAAGCCGCCTATTTTGGGATGTAGCAGGTTGCTGAAAAACGCCCATCTACGGCGTTGCCCTTATCCCTCGTCCTTGCGACGTACTTTCATGTACGTCTCACTCCTCGGGATTTCGGGCGCTGCTCCTAAGAAACAGCTGCTTGAGGGATGGGTGTAAGTTCGATCAAGTAGCCGA
>JAGUZM010000121.1 GCA_020060805.1 Deltaproteobacteria bacterium
GCCCCGCAGCTCCACCCGGCCTTGCGTGGGTTCGGTGATCCTGGCCAGGATTTTTAGAAGGGTGCTCTTTCCCGCACCGTTCCTGCCGATGATTCCCAGGACTTCGCCCTGCTTGACTTCAAAGGAGATGTCTTTTAAAGCCCATATGGTGTGTTCACCAGACGAACGACCGCCGACAGCAGACCGCCGATAGAGGATCTTCGATAATCCCTGGAGAGGGGCTTTGGCGGCATCGATGAGGGTCTCACGAAAAGTCCTGTAACGCTCCCGGGCTCCTATCCGGTACTGCTTAGAAAGCCTTTCGACTTTGATAACTGGCTCACTCATAAGAACGACCACCGACCGCCGACGGCAGGAAGAGAGATCAACGACCGCCGACCGACGACGGCCGATGCTACGCGCGAAATAGAAATGCTCCGGTTTTCCATCATGCCGCCTCGTTCCTCACTTGCTGACTGCTTTCTTGAAGGCGGTCAGCTTTGCGAAAAGCTTTTCGCTAAAGTCATAAAGGGCCTTAGCGTCTTCTTTGGTTATGTAGTTCCTTCTCTCAATCAGCTTCACGCAGGCTACAGATTCTAGCAATGAGCGAATGGCCATCCCAAGGAAGCGCCCCTGTTCCTTGTCACTTTGGCCGGTTGACTCCTCGGCAATGTTCAATGTGATGGAAGTGCCTGCTCGTATCACTTGGGAAAGTAGATTATACCTTTCAGTTTCGGGGAGTTGGGCTGCAATTCTGTAGATCATGTCCACATATTGCAGCGACAAATCCCAAACTTCCAGGCTTTCAAATTTGTACATTGACCAGTCTCCCAAGTTACAAGTGGCTGTCTTTCGTCGTTACCCTCCCAAGATTAAACGCCGGTCGGCTGTCTTCGGTCGTCCATGTTTCTTCCTGCCGTCGGCTGTCTGTCGTCTTCGGTCGTTACACAACATCCGCAAACACCTTCTCCATCCTCCTGAAGTAGTAAAGACCGCCGAGGAACAGGGCAACGACGATGACCGCGGAAAGACCCAGCAGGGGCCAGTCAACGGGCTGGTGCCCTAACAGGGACGCCCGATAGGCATGGATCACCCCGCCCATGGGGTTCAGGGCCAGGAGCCATTGGTACTCTCCTTTGACCAGGCTCACGGGGTAGATGACGGGTGAGAGAAACATCCAGATCTGGATCAGAAAAGGGATCGCATAGCGAATGTCCCGGTACTGGACGTTGAGTGCTGAAAGCCATAACCCCACTCCGACGGCGCAGACAAAAGTCAAGGCAACGAGGAACGGGAAAAGAACGATGCCGGCGCCGGGAGTGAAACCGTAATAAATCATGAGGCCTCCCAGGATGAAGAGGGCGATGAAGAAGTCTAGGAGGCCTGCCAGGGCCGACGAGGCGGGCACGATCGAACGGGGAAAGTACACCTTTGTTATGAGATTCGCGCTTCCTACCAGGCTGTTGCCGGAAGCGGATACGGCATTCGCGAAATAGGTCCACGGCAGGAGTCCGGCATAGAAAAAGATCGGATAGGGCAGCCCGTCCGAGGGGACCTTGGCAAGCCTTCCGAAGAAAAAGGTAAAGACTATCATCGTGAAAGCGGGCTGAATGATGGCCCAAAGCCCTCCAAGCACGGTCTGCTTGTAGCGGACTTTGATATCCCTCTTAGTCAGGAAATACAACAATTCCCGGTAGTTCCAAATTTCTTTGAGGTCTACCGGCACCCAGCCCTTGCGAGGCTCAATGATGGTGAGGGAAGGCGCTGTCTGGCGCATGTGAATCCAACACTTGATCTAAGATAGTTTACTTTATCTGATTTTTGGTAACTTTTCAAGGTCTGATTCAAATTGGACTAAGAAAACCCAGTCTAAGGATATACGAAAAAAAGGGCGCACACCCTTTCAGGGCTGCGCCCTTTGGCTAGAATGGCGAGAAAAAGCGCTACTTCTTTGAGACGAGCATTTCCAGGTCTTTGATGTACTGGGAAATGAGCATACCCAGGTAGATGCACACATTACCATCAACGCAGGAATCGGCGTCCTTTTTGTCGAGGAACGCGTGACGCTTGTGGGTGCCCTTTTCAAAGCTGATCACCCAGGCGTCTTTCCCTTTGTCAAAGTCGAGGGACAAAGAGAGGCCGAATTTCTGAATCTCCGGATACATCAACAGAAGTTTCTTTTTAAGGTCATCCTTTGAATAGGCCATTGCGCAACTCCTTCCGTTGTCTTAAGAGCCGTCAAAACGAGATGAAGAACCCCATCAACCCGCTTGCCCCTACGGTTCATTCCAACCGGTCAACTTGCCGCCTTCATCGAATGAGACATTCCCGCCGTAAAAATTGGGGTAATACCAGAGCGTCTTGACCCCTTTGATGACTTTGACGGGTTCGCCCAGGATCTTCTTGACCTGGGCCTCGCTCATCCCCACTTCCAGGCTTCTCCAGTTCTTCTTGTTCTGCCATCCATAATCGTTTTCAAAAGCGCCCTTCCTGCCCTCTTGGAACTCTTTAAGAAGGGCCTCCAATTCCCTGACCTTTTGTTCAAGGTCTGCCACCCTTTGCCGAAGTTGTGAAACTTCGTCGCTCTGTGCATGGAGCAGCGGCGCCGGTGCGGCGATGGCGATTCCGACAATCACAGCCAGCAACACCCCCGCGTAAATCCCTCGCCTCATGTTTTCTCCTTTCACAAAGGAAATCGAAGATGGTGCGAGAGAGGGGAGTCGAACCCCTACGGTTATCCCACTGGATCCTAAGTCCAGCGCGTCTGCCAGTTCCGCCACTCTCGCATGAAATCATTGTGCGGCTTTTTGCGAGGCCTGTCAAGGCTCCAGGCGGTTCTGGAACAGTTGGTAAAACTCC
>JAGUZM010000404.1 GCA_020060805.1 Deltaproteobacteria bacterium
ATGTGATGGCGACCTCGCTGACCCTGTTATCCCTCAGCAGAGAAAGGAATTGGCTGTAGGGAATGGTTTTGATCGCCAGAGCCGAGCCGAGATAATTTTGAATCAGCAGAACCACCCAGATCCCCAGAAGGACATACCATATGGAAAACTTAGTATGCTTCTCCACAATCCACCTCCTCCTGCGACAACACCGGCGCTATCGTCATTTATCCTTCACCTTGAATTTCAGCCAGTCGAGCATCTCCTGGATATTCTTGGCCATGTACCATCGGCCGTTGGCGAAAGCACCGTAATCAGCCCCTGCCATGGCAGAGGAAAAACGGGTTGAGTTGGCGTAGAAAAGCCACTGCTCAACCCACCTCTTTTCAATCGCTTCGTTAAAGATGCTGTCATTCTGCGCAAGCCCTTTGGCCGCTCCCTTCTCCCAGGCAGCAAGGACGATCTTCGTAGCGGTCAGGGTCATCTCATTGGTCTTTTGTATGGTGTTTTCGAGACGAGCGAAATGCCCGTCCACCCAACCCTGGCTGTGGCAGGAAAGGCAGACCTTTTGCATCGCCTTTCGTCTACGCTCCTGTTCCTTCTGATCGATGAGGTAAGTCGTCGCAGGTTCGCCCGTCAGCTCCGTGGGCAGGGGGAGACCTGCCTTGTTCCGGATGATCGTCGTATCCGGGGAAATCGGGTGGGGATGGGCGTAGATCAGGCCGAAGATCCGCCAGGGCAGGCGGTCATTCATCTGATGGGTTCTTCCGGCGATGGTTTCTCCATCTTCAGAGACGAGCAAGCTCACATGGCACGTGGCGCAGGTCGGCCCGGTGATGTCTTTTCCCACGGTCCAGGGAACGGCGTCATAGTTCCATGAACCGCCGAGGGAGGAATACATGTTGCCGTGCTTGCTCACTTCGTAGACTTTGAAAGCGGGCACATCGGGGCCCTTATGGCACTGAGAGCAGGTGTAGGGTTTTCTGGCCATTTCGATAGAGAACCGATGCCTGGTGTGGCATGCGCTGCAAGACCCCTTGCTCCCGTCCGGGTTGACCCTTCCTACGCCCTGATTGGGCCAGCCCGAGAGCACCGGGAAGGTCATCTCACCGTGATCGGTCTCTCTTGAAACGTTCCCCTTCACGCTGACCACGGTTCCGTGGCAGGACAGGCAGGCATCGGCGGAGGTCAGAGGGTCAGGGGCGCTGAGGGTCGTGCTCATCCCTGAGAAGGATTGAATGCCTGTGGCCGACTTGACGAAATCCTTGTAGACCGGGTTGTTTTCCAGGTTGCCGTAGGCATGGGACATCAGGTTTTTGCCGTACTGACTCCTTTCAGCAGGATGGCAGGTGGCGCAATCCTCAGGTGTCACGACCGTGTGAACCTCAAGGCCGTTGTGGTCGAAGGCATCTTTGTGTTTTGAAGAATTCATGGTGTGACACTCCGCGCATCCCACCACGACATGGGCAAGGGAATCGGGCAGCGTGTCGTAGGAGACCCTTCTCTCCTTCTCAGGCAGGCCCTTGGCCGCACCGGGGGTGACTCTGGACATGCGGCTTTTTTTCCAGTCCGCCACGATGCCCGGGTGGAGCGACGCATGGCATTCGAGACAGAAAGCCGTGTCTTCGCTGATAGGTGGTTCAGCGAAGACTGCCTTTGGGAAAAGGAAAACCGAAACGACAGCAACAAAAAAAAGCTTAGTACAAGCCTTCGTAAATACCCTCACGTATTCACCACCGAGGCACAGAGGACACGGAGGGGGATATGTTTTTCGTCTATCGGGAGATACCGATAGACGAAAATAATCCTCGTAAGATCTTCTCGGAGCAGAATATTTTTGTTTGTCGGTATCTCCCGACAAACAAAAACTTTTCTCTGCGCCCTCTGCGTCTCCGTGGTGAACCAAAATTCGTGACGGTAATTGTGAAGACCTGACCTTAGTCATCAGCTTCTCCTTGTTCGAGACTTCTCAGAGCCCCGATCGCCAGTTCCCCGATCGTATGCTTCTCAAGCCGCTCTCCCGAGAATATCAACAGCTCAGTATCATCCTGTGTCAAACCCTCGAGCGCTGAGCAGGCCTCACCAACCCGCAGGAGGCCCAAGATTTTGACCGCAAGACCTCTGTGGGTCGGGTTGGGAGAGTCCAGAAAGGGCCGGAGAAGAGGGAGCGAATTCTTGACAAGGCCGGGACGCACCTCTGCCACCCTTCCTATTCCCCATAAAACACCCGATTGCAGGACCTCGTTCTCGAGAAGGTTCCCGTCCTCCCTCAGGTACGATATTAGTATATGGGTATATTCCCTTGCAAGCCTGTCATGGGAGGCAAGGATTTCACCCATCGCCTCGGGAGATCCCCACCCGATGCCGCCCGACTCGTCGTTGAGGTTCCACATCAGCCTGCGCAGGATGACGCGAGCTGCTTCCATGTCCCCCTCGGCCAGGCTCGCAACCACCGCTCCCATGGCTTTCACAGCGCCCCATTTCAATCTCTCGTCCCCCTCCTGGATCAAGGCAAAAAGGGGATTAACCGCAACCCGCGGCGGAAACCGGCAGATTTCCTCGATCGCAACGGGCAGGTTCCGTGTTTTCAAGAGTTCCAGAACTCTCTTTTTCAATGCCCGGCCTTTTGTGGGATGATTCATAGCGTCCCGAAAGGAGAGCGTGGACCCATGAGGCTCGAGCCTTGTCTTGCACGGGCTTGGACTGGGGCCATCAAGGGAGAGACAAGGGAATAGCTGATGGCAGATATCCCGGATGGGCAGAAAGAGATACCGATTTTCCCCGTGGGCGATATCTCTTCCTGCGGGTCATTCTAACTCTCCTTTTCAAACTGATCTTTTGAAGCTCCGCAAACGGGGCATACCCAGTCGGCAGGCACCTTGTCGAAAGGGGTTCCTGCCTTAACGCCGTTGTCAGGGTCACCAGCCGCAGGGTCGTAGACATAGCCACAAACGGTGCACACATACTTATCCATAATCATCTCCTCCTCGTAGAATAGTTGGGTTAGGCCAAAAAAGGGTGCATATCGCCTTCCATCGCAATATCCCAGGGAAAAGGTCCTGGATACCCTGTTTCGAACCGGTGAAACCTCCTTTTTTCTCTGGTCATAAACAAAAAGATGTTTAGAATGTGACCCGTAAACTCAAATTTCCTTCGAATTGATGGTTATTGGCCAGCTAAAAGCCAGGCCGGGTGAGCACCTGGGGGATACATGATACAACAGGGTTAATACTAAGTGCCCAATGGCCTGATGTCAAGGAATCTCAACCGAGTATTACAGTCCAGAAACACCTTGGCACGAGCCTCTGTGTGAACATGGAAAGGAGGAGCGATTTCCTGTTGGCCGGCAAAACCATCCCATTCCCACAGCGGTCCACCGCCCAGGATATCATCCTGTTCGCCGTTGTGCTGGCGATAGCCACCTGGGTCATGGTCCAGGGCACAACGCATCTCGGGTATCACTGGCAATGGTACAGGGTGCCCCAGTACCTCTTTACCCTGGAGGAGGGGCATTTTCGTCCGGGGCCGCTGCTGCAGGGGCTGATGGTGACTCTCAGGATTAGCGCTTTCAGTCTCCTCTTGACCCTTGCCTTCGGCCTGGTCACCGCACTGCTCCGGATATCGAGTTCTTTCCTGGGCAGGACCTTGGCCCGGGGATACCTGGAAGTGATTCGAAACACCCCCCTTCTGGTGCAGCTTTTTGTCATCTATTTTGTCCTGTCGCCGATTCTCGACATCAGCCGCTTCGCCTCAGCCGTTCTCGCTCTCAGCCTGTTTGAAGGGGCTTACGCTTCGGAGATCTTCAGGGCCGGCATTCTCTCCATCCAGAGGGGTCAATGGGAGGCAGCGTACAGCCTCGGCCTCGGGAGCCTGAGCACGTACCGGCTGGTGATTCTCCCCCAGGCGGTGCGTCGTATTCTTCCTCCCCTGACGAGCCAGGCCATATCGCTCGTGAAAGACTCCGCCCTGGTGAGCACCATAGCGGTCTATGATCTGACCATGCGGGGCCAAGAGATTATCGCGGAGACTTATCTCGCTTTCGAGCTTTGGTTCACTGTCGCCGCGATGTACCTCTTCATCACCGTGACCCTTTCCATGGTGGTCCACAGGATGGAGGGGAGACTGAAAGTGAAAACATAATGGCAAGAGGGGCAGGGGCTTTTTCAGTAACCTGCTGATTCGTTCACCATGAAAAGGAAAGGAGTTTTGCCATGAAAGCACGATCGGCATGTTTCGTCGTTTTGTTCATCCTCAGCCTGCTCGTCATCCCCCTGGACCATGGTTCTGCGGCAAACGTAAGGCAGCAACTCACGGCGGACAGCACCCTGGAGCAGATTCTCAAGCGGGGCGTCCTGAAGGTGGGCATGTCCACATTCGTGCCATGGGCGATGCAAGACAAAACCGGGAAACTGATCGGGTTTGAGATCGATGTTGCCACGCGGCTTGCCAAGGATATGGGGGTCAAAGTGGAATTCGTTCCGACCAAATGGGCAGGAATCGTTCCCGCCCTTCTCACGGGCAAGTTTGACGTTATCATCGGGGGCATGGGCATTCTTCCTGAGCGCAACCTGAAGGTGAATTTCACCGTGCCCTATGACCACAGCGGGATGTCCATGGTGGCCAACAAGCAGGTTGCCCAAGGTTTCAAAAGCCTGGAGGATTTCAACCGGCCGGACGTGGTTCTGGCCGTGAGGTTGGGAGCAACGCCCGTGGCTGCGGCTCAGAAGTTCATGCCCAAGGCGCAACTCCGCAAGTTTGACGATGAGTCACAGGCCATGCAGGAACTGCTGAACGGCAAGGCCCACGCGGTCGTCGCCTCGGCGCCGATGCCCGCCTTCCAGGCCCTGAAGTATCCGGACAAGCTTTTCCTTCCCCTCCCGGAGACCTTTACCAGGGAGCCGATCGGCTTTGCTCTCAGAAAAGGGGATGTGGACACCCTCAACTTCTTCAACAACTGGATAACGGTCGTTCAGGCGGAGGGATGGCTGGCTGAGCGGAAGCACTACTGGTTCGAGACAACCGAATGGGAGTCTCTGATTAAATAGAATACCCTGATCAGGAGTGTCGGACAACGGGTTTCCCTTCCCCTTCCGCCTGTCCTCCTTGGCGGAGCACCTGCGGGGGATGGAGGAGGGGATGGGAGGTCTGGCACCGCCAAAAAGACGCTGATGATCAAGGCCAAGGCAAAGATTAAACCCCTCGATATCATCATAGGCATTGCCCTGGTGGCGGCAGGAGCGTATGTCACGCACCGGGTCATCGCGGACCTCAACTACAGGTGGGACTGGGCCGCGATACCCCAGTATCTCCTCCGTTACGACGAGGAGGAGGGAGGCTGGGTCCCCAACATGCTCCTCCAGGGGCTTTTCATGACCATCAGGCTGAGCGTTTGGGGAACGATTCTCGCCACCCTGATCGGAATCGCGATGGGCCTCCTCCGCGTGAGCCGGAGGCTTTTCGGCAGGCTCGTGGCCAGGACCTACGTGGAGGTGATGCGCAACACCCCGCCTCTGGTGCTCATCTTCCTGTTCTATTATTTCTTGAGCGGTCAGATCATGACGGTTCTGGGGATCGATACGATCCTGACCGGCCTGTCCGAAGACACGAAGTTCGTCCTCTCCCTTCTGTTTGGGTCGCCATCCCGATTCTCCGCCTTCACCTCCGCCCTGATTACCCTGGCTATTTTTGAGAGCGCCTACATTACCGAGATCGTCAGGGCGGGAATCCAGTCGATTGAAAGAGGGGTGTGGGAGGCGGGCTATTCCCTCGGGCTGTCTCGGTGGCAGCTCATGAGACGGGTGATTCTGCCTCTGGCAACGCAACGGATCATTCCTCCCCTGGCAGGCCAGTTCATATCCACGATCAAGGATTCCGCGATCGTGTCTGTCATTTCAATCCAGGAGCTGACCTTTCAGGGTATGGAACTGACGGCCGCCACCTATCTCACCTTCGAGGTGTGGATCACCGTGACCCTCTTGTACCTCGTCCTAACCCTTTCCCTCTCCGTTACCCTGGGTCGGGTCGAGAAATATCTGAGAAGGAGTGAAGCCTGAGCGCGGGATGACCAAGGAAAATCTACTTACCACGCAACCGATTCCTGAACTGATCCGACGGATCGGCATACCCGCCAGCATCGGGTACTTTTTCCACACCATGTACAACGTGGTGGACACCTATTTCGGGGGACTGATCTCCACCCAAGCTCTCGCCTCCCTTTCCCTGTCTTTCCCGGTATTTTTCATCATCATCGCCATGGGCACGGGTTTTTCTTCAGGAACCACGGCGCTGATCGCAAACGCCCTGGGGGCCGGGAAAGGAGAGGAGGCACGGGTTCTGGCCGTTCAGAGCATCAGCTTCGGGGTGCTCAGCTCGATCCTGCTGACGGCTTTGGGCCTCCTGATATCGCCCTTCCTTTTCAGGATCCTGGGCGCCACAGAAGAATACCTTGCGATGGCTTTAAGCTATATGAACACGATTTTCTGCGGCACGAGCCTCTTCATGCTGGTCTACATGTTCAATGCGATCCTGAACGGCAAGGGGGAGACGAGGCCTTTTCGAAACTTCCTGATCGCCGCGTTCCTGATGAACATCGTCCTGGATCCCTGGTTCATTTACGGCGGGCTGGGCGTGCCGGCCATGGGAATCGTGGGTGTGGCTGCAGCCACGGTTCTCATCCAGTTGATCGGGTGCGTGTACCTGGGCCGGAAAGTTCTTCGGTCCGGCCTGATCGCGATGGCGGACTTCAAGCACGTGATCCCCAGGCTGGGCCCTTTTGTTCAAATCGCCCAGCAGGGATTGCCGGCGAGCCTCAACATGATGACCGTGGGGATCGGCATCTTTGTGATCACCTATTTTGTAAGCCATTTTGGAAAAGAGGCGGTGGCAGCTTATGGGGTGGCCATGAGGGTTGAGCAAATGGTGCTCGTCCCCACGATCGGTCTCAATATCGCAACCCTCACCCTGGTGGCACAAAACAACGGCGCCAAGCTTTTCCATCGCGTCCGCGAAACCCTGCGAACAGCGTTGACTTATGGCGGCGTGCTCATGGCCGGCGGCGCGGTGGCGCTTCTGATCGGAGCGAGGGTTTTCATCGCCTTTTTTTCCGAGGACCGCTCCGTCCTTGACATCGGAGCGACCTACCTGAGGATCGATGCCCTCGCCTTGTACGCCTACGTGATCCTATACGTCAATGTGGCGGCCCAGCAGGGGATGAAAAAGCCCCTGTTCGGCCTCTTCCTCGGGTTGTACCGGCAGATGGTCGCGCCGTTTATCGTCTTCTGGCTTCTGACCCGTGTCCTCGACGTCGGTCTTTTGGGGATCTGGCTGGGGATATTCGGGATCACATGGAGTGGGGCGGCTTTTTCTATTCTGTACACTCGAAGGCTACTCAGCAGGGTTTAACAGGTTGCTGAGAAAGATTTCAAGACGCCGGCCCGGGGGGGTCTCTGACGAGTCCGCAACCGGAAGTGCACGGATCCCCTCAACCGCCCCCATGATCCAAAGTCTTCTCCGGGGTAGGCGCAATCCCTCCAGGCCAACCGGAGAGATGCCACCCTGGGACTACAGACATAGCCCTATGACTTTTCGGCGCCGTTTCATGGGACTGAGGAAATGGTTGCGACTAGGAAGAGACCCCCCTGGGTCGGCTGCGCGGACAGTCCGGTGGGGGACCAAGGCGTGCGCTGAAAAAAGGCACAAAAAAACCCCGTGGGCCCATTGGCCCATGGGGTATGAGATCAGAAAAAATGATCAACCCTCGTACTTGAAGGATAGGTTGACCCTTGCCCGGTAGAGCTTGACCTTCCCTTTCTCAACAGTCATATCCAGTTTGGTCACTTCCGCGACTCTCAGATCCCTGAGGGTTCCTGAGGCGGTTTCCACCGCGGTTTTGGCAGCCTCCTCCCAGGATTTATCGCTGGTTCCCACGAGTTGAACGATGTTGTAGGTACTTGGTCCCATGTTTCCCCTCCTTTCAAAAATGTGCCTTTTTTCTTGAATTGCCCCAACCGCCGGGCCAGAGAATACCCTCCCGGACACGATAAGTCAACAGTCCCTTAAGCCGGCTAAATGACGCGTTACCCCAAGTACACAGCCGAACTCACATCGGGACGAAGCTGTTGGCCTGAAAATAATCCTCCTTGAGCAACTGAAGCTGGTTCTTGAAGGCTTTGTAATGGTCCTCTTCCCAGGCTGCCAGCTCATGGTAGAAAGCCTTCACATCCGGGGAGTCCGCTTTGTCGGCACAGGACCTGTAGAACTTCATGGCGTCCTGTTCCAGCTTCATGCCGATGGTGAGGGCGCTCACCTCGAAATGGCTGCTCTTGATTCGGGATTCGATCTCCTTGCTGAAAATCGGGCCGACGCCGTGCTTGCGGGAGCTTTTTTTCAATTTCTTTTTCAAATCATAGTCCCCGGTGTCAAGCACAGACCGGTACTGATGCTGCAGGTAATGGAGGTGCCCCATTTCTTCCTGGGCCATTTTCGCAAAGGTCGCCTTTCCCTTCGGGTCCTTGGTGCTTTTGGCTGCGCTTTTATAGAACTCATGGCCCGTCAACTCCGCTTCAATCGCTGTCTTCAGGCCATCCAGAATTTTCTTTTTGCTCCTTTCCATGGTCAGCTCCTTGTTCATTCATCATCCCGTTTCGGGAGAGAGAAAACCTTTCTTACCCGGAAATGGGCTTTCGGCCCAGGGTTTTTTCGGGCAAGGGCATGACAGCGGAGGCTTCTCCAATCGCGCCCCTGCCCTTCACCGTCCTCCCCTCCGGCGATCGGAGTTATCCTTAAGAAAACTTCTCAGGCGGTCGCCGCTCGGGAACATATTGAATCGGGGTTTTTCCTTCATTCCACGCCTTCGAGACATAGAGATTGCAATAACAGCTCCCGAACTCCTTCACATCAGGCACCCGGTAGACGCAAGGGCAGATGATGTCCTGGTCTTTTAGACGGTCTCCTGACGAGAGCCTGCAAGGGCAACACATATACCCATAGCGTTTCCTGTTTTCGATCAACGAGGCCAGGAGGTCAAAAACCCTTTCCCTGTCTTTGTTGAAATAATAGCCCTTCGGTTCCTGAACCTTTTTCAGGTTCTCATACAGTTTCTCCACCTCGTTCATAGTCCGAGAGCCTCCTTGATCTCTTTCTCCTTGAAGCCCACGATGACCTTATCACCGATGATGATGGTGGGAAAAGAACACCGGGGGTTCAGTTTCCTCACGTCCTCCAGGATGGCGGTCCTCTCTTCGCCCTCGAGCATATCCACGTCCGTGAATTCGTACTTGACGGCGCATTCGTCCAGGAATTTCTTGGTCGCCTTGCAGTGACTGCATGTGCTCAGCGTGTACATCTTGATGCTTTCTTTCATCAGCGTCGCTCCTTTCTCGTCAGGCTTCGCCTTCCATGAGGCGACCCAGGGATGCAAGATGCCTCTTTTCTTCTTCCCCAAGGTCATGAAAGACGGCCTTGCTACGATGGTCTTGGCTTTTCCGTGAATAACGCAGGTAGAGATCGAGGGCCTGGGTTTCGAGCATCATGGCGATACCCAGGACGTTTTCCCTAGTATTCATCGCTTCCTTATTCTGCTCCATGAACTCCTCGGTCGTGAATCCCCCTTCCATGAGTTTCGAAACGATGCGGGTTTCGAACTGCCCCTGATCCGTTACGGTCCTATCGAGGGTCTGATACAGGTTGAAGAGCTTTTGGCGGTGATTCTCTTCGATGCCGGCCAACCGTTTCAGAAGGCTTTTTACCTCTGGCTGAGGGGTGGTTTCCGCGATCGCGGTATACCACTCAGACAACCCGGTCTCCATGCCGTATGCAAGAACCACCACCTCCGGCGGCTTTTCATCTCCCTTCAGGTAGGCCATTCCCATTTCCGCTGGGCCGAAGGCTGTTCGGCCCTGCCAGGCGGTAATGCCCCCTTTGAGGTTGTACACTTCCTTGAAGCCCTCACCGGCCAGGAGTTGCGCAGCAGCACGGCTGCGCGCGCCGGTGGCTCAGTACGCAATCACGGGTTTCTGGGGATCGAGTTCCCCATTACGGTTGAGGAGCTCCGGCAAGGGGATCAAAACGGCCCCCGGGATGTGCGACTTTTCGTATTCAGAAGGCTGGCGAACGTCAAGAAGGGAATAGGTTCCTTCTTTGTGTGTATTGATGTAGGTTTTCGCCTCTTCGGCGTTCATGGTGTTGACGGGTGTGAAAAATTTCAACCACTTCACGACAGCAACCCCTTGGCGTTCAATCGGTCATCGCCCCAGAACCTACTATGGGACGCCTGAAATCTCAAGCAAAACGTGGGCGAGGAAAGGGCGTTTCCTTTGGCGTGCCCGGTTTTGAAAATCAAGCAGCAATATAATCACTGGATCAGCGCCTACAACCCCTTCTGCTTAAACCCGGGGGAGTGGGCTGCGACCGATCGAGGGATACCTTGTCAACCGCCCTGGCGGGGTTTAATATAGGGAAAGAATTAGCCCGGATCTTCGGTCCCACCAGCAGTACGGGGGATCCAGCTGCGAAGCTTGTCCAATAACTCCCTCCTTAGAGGGAGAGGGGATTTGGGTTGTCGGGCAGCCTCCGTAACGTCCTTCGAGCGGTAAGGGGGCGCTGGGATCGCACCGGGGAAGCCCCGACAGAACCGATGATGCGGTGGGGAGGTGAATCATCTCATGGAAAAAGTGGTCATAGAGGGAGTGGAACTGCACCTGACGCAGCCGGATGACGTTCCCATGGTTTGGGTCGGCCAGGATGAGCTTGTCACCCAGGTCCTGGCAGCATGGCTCGTCATCGGCGACGATGATTTGCCCCTCCATCCGAGGCTCGTTGGAAAACCGGGCGTCGGCAAAACCACCCTGGCCTACCATGCGGGCCGTAAGCTCGGGAAACCGGTGTACCTTTACCAGGCGACGATGGACACGCGGCCGGAGGACCTCATCGTGACCCCGGTGATCTCGGAAGCGGGCAAGATCAAGTACATGGCAAGCCCCATCGTTTCAGCCATGATCAAAGGGGGTGTGGCGGTCATCGACGAAGGAAACAGGATGAGCGAGAAAAGCTGGGCCTCCCTCGCGCCGCTGATGGACAGCAGGCGCTACGTGGAATCCGTCGTTGCAGGAATCAAGATCAAAGCCCATCCCGAGTTCAGGCTCTGCACAACCATGAACGATGACGCCAGCACCTTTGAGCTTCCGGATTACATCCATTCGAGGCTCCAGCCGCAGATCTTCATCGACTTTCCGGAAAGGGATGAAGAACTCCTCATCCTCAGGGCCAATCTGCCCTTTGCCGAGGAGGGGGTCCTGCAGTACGTGGTGGATTTTCTGCAGGCTGCCCATGAAATGGATGAGCGCTATTCGGTCAGGGACGGGATCAACATCGCCCGGTACGCCTTGAAAAGGCTTGTGGAGAGCGGCGAACGCCTCACCTCCCAGGAGCGGACGGAGAGGGTCGTTCAGTACATGAAAGAGGCTGCCACGATGATCCTGGATCCCAACGCCGCCCGGTATTTCAAGGACACGGTGGACTCCGGCGATGACGAAGAACAGGATTGAGTGGAAAAACATCCGCTTTGTGCCTGTCCTTCACGGGCGGATGGAATTGGCCCTGGAGGTGAGGAGACAGTTCCGGGAGTTCAAGCCCGACCAAGTGGCGGTGGAATACCCCCATACCCTGCAGGACCAGATCCTTCGAGGAGTCAAGAGACTCCCCCTTCTCTCCGTTGTCTATTATCAGGAGAGCGACGGCGCCTTCATTTACCTCCTTCTGGAGCCGACAGATCCGCTGGTGGAGGCTGTCAGGCTCGCCCTGGAAAACAACGTTCCGGTTCACTTCGTAGACCGGGACACGGAAGGCTATCCCCTTGATCGGTCCCCTATGCCTGACCCGTATGCGATCACCCGCATCGGTCATTACCTCTTCTGCCAGGCTTACCTCAAGACCCGGGAGGGCGAGATGCCGTTCCTGGAAGACTCCCTCCGGGAGAAGACGATGGCCTACCATCTCCAGCGGCTGAACAGAGCAGGGGGGAAGACCCTTTTCGTGGGCGGCCTGTACCACCTCCCCGGGATTCTTTCCAACATCGAAGGGCCCCAGGCGGAGGTAATCGGCAGGAAGCACAGGGAAGGGGCTGGACTGGCCCATCTACATCAGGACTCCAGCGCGGAAGTGTTGACAGAAATGCCCTTTCTGGTGGCAAGGTATGAGCGCTTCAGGGGTGCAGGGGGCGCGGAAGACCCTGACAGGCTCAAGGTTCATAACGAACTCATCGGCCTTGCCCGCAGGAGCCACTGGAAGAACAACAAAGAGGAATTATCCCGCCTTCAGGTCAGGATCATGCACAAGTTTGCCAGGAACTATGCCCTTGTCACGGGCGGGCTGGTGCCCAGTTTCTACCAGCTCCTCGTGGCTGCCCGGGGAGCTGCGGATGACAATTTTGCGTATGAACTTTGGGAAAAGGGGAGCGAATACCCGTGGCAGGCAGAGCAGCCCGGGCTGCCCATCATGCGCCTCAGCGGTGAGGATCTTTTCCTCGACCAGAAAAGGATACGATTCCACCGGAGGCTGAAGGCCTTCCGCAGGCGCCTGGTTCCGGTTCCCGTGAAGAAGAGGATAAGGGAGAAGACCCCGGGGGAATGGAAGAAAAGCTTCGACCACCTCTTCATCTGCTCTTATCCGCCCGAGGACGTGGTCGTGGAGGGTTACGGCCAATACCTCCAGAAAAAGGCCCTGGAGATCAAGTCTGAGGAGAACAGCCGGAGCGTTCCTTTTGTCAGTTCCATGATGGATGGGATCGATATCCGGGAGACCGTCAGGAACTGGGCCGAAGCGAAGATCTACGTGAAGGAGGGGAGGCCTATCCGGGGGAAGGTGGGATCCGTGGTCATGATTTTTGACCCTGACATGGCGGGAAAGGACGGGAAGGAAAATTTTCCCTGGAAGGTCACCTGGCTCGGTGAGCACGAACAGGAATCAGACATGGCTTTTTACAGCACCCCGGCCGGCGGCGTCATGGACGGGCCGGGTATTTCCCGGTGCCAGTACGGAGGCTTCATGCTCACCTATCCTCCGCTGAGGGTTTTGGATATATGGCAGGATCCCTTTTTCAACGTGGCGAGGAATAAACCGGAAAGGCTTCTCATGGCCGCCATAGACTACAGCGCGGAAAAACATGTGGTCTACGTCGCAGCCGACCCTCCCTCGGGATGGTGCCAGACCATGGCCGCGAAGCTGGGAAAGAAGATCATCTACATGCCCATCGGCGTTTTTTCTCCCGTGGCTCTGAAAAAGATCCGCCAGTTCCACGTCCTTGCCGGCCACCACGTCCGCAGGTACGCCAAGCAGTACATCAAAACCGCCTCATGAGCGGCGAAGTGTCCTGTCAAAAGTAGTGAGGTTTGCGAACAAAAGTAGTGAGGTTTGCGAAAAGCACAGGAAATAAAAATCCTGTCCGATTTGGAGTTCAATCGGTCAGGTTTTGAGCCTCTGAAAAGGCCATCAAACTACGGCATTAGAACCCCTTTCTGCCTGTAGATGAGTCTTCAAAACGTAAAGGATCTGGACCTCCAAAGGCCTCATTTCTTCTTCACTGAGCGCCCGGATCTGGGCGAAAAGATCAGGATAAAGCTTAAAGTTTATGATTACCTCCAAATCGGGCCGTGGCTGCATTTTCTCAGGGCGGTCCTTACTAACCTTCACCTTTTTCCCTGTTCCCCTGGAGGCCAACGTCTTGCGCTTTAAGCGCATGCACTCGGAACACAAACGGTGCGAAGGAGTGATCGTCTGCCGTTGCTCGCACTCTTCACATAATCTGACCGGCTTCTCCTCCATATTGCTTTGCCCTCGTCTTAGTTCAACCACAAACGGATCTTCTTCACGCTCTCTTTCTACTCTCTCCCCACAGCTTTCGCATCTTAGTGACCTTGTTCTTCCATGAACCAATCTACTCAGGCAGGCCGAATAGTGAACACACTCAGGATCGCGCATTTCAAAAGACTCGGCAAATCGAACTAGACCAACTTAGCCTCCCTCAACTCTACCAATATCCGGCTGCGACCATATTTGATTGCGCTGGCGAGGCCTTCATCGATTCGGCGTATAAGGTCTTCACTGCCTCCACCGGCGATATTAATGCTTCCAACGTCGAAATTCAAAATCATCCCGGCTGCCCCGCGCCCCATAGCCGCACCGCCGCTCACACCCTTCAGAACTTCGAACTGGGCTTCAAGAAGTTGCTTGCTTAGACCGTAGGCCTCTTTTTCTCCAGCGCCCGCATACATCCTGTAAGTCGTCACGTCGGTGAGAGGCCCGAAATCCCTGATCGCCCTGATCGTCGCCTGCATCGATGCTGTGAGGCTCGCTACTCCGGTAAGGTCGAGGGCATCCTGTATGACGCCACCTACACCCCGAAGGTCGTCCATCATTTCCTGTATCCCCACGGCCCAGGGCTTTGCAGGAGATTTCTTAATTTGAGGCTCGAACACGAAAGGATTCCGGCCCTCCTCCGCCGCCATGTAGTCAAAAAATTGGGCTGTACTCTGTGTCGCCTGAGCGATGCTCTCGCTTGCGTTTTGAGCAGCCTCCTGGATCGAATTGATAGTATCGACCACCTTCTCAGCGGCTGCCGAATAAGATCCAGGCTGTGAAATAGGCATTCTCACAAAAGGACCTCCGGTCTCCGATGTGCTTTCTATCCCAGAAAGAAGCCTCTTCAGTTCAGGGAAATTGGAAAACGCATACTCGCTCAAGCTCAGCTTTCCTGCCGCTACCGCCTGTGCTCCCTTGACCGAATTCTGTACTGCCTCGATGAGATGAAGTCCTGCTCCAAAAACAGCAAGCCCTTTTTTGCCGAATACGATTGCTGCTACAACTCCTCCCTCCTGAATCCACCCAGGAAGCGATTGAAACGTTTTATAAAGCTCTTCGCCTTTCGTTATTATTTTCGGCAGATACCTATCCGCGATGTCCGCCAATGAACCCACCGTCCTCACCAATCCCTTCGCCAAATCCAAGATCTCGTCAGCAGTCTTTTTTGCCCACTCTTGAAGTTTCCCTTCCGAATGAAGTTTATCCACCCGATCCACAACGCCTGCGAGGAAGGTTTCTAGTGACTTCATGACACCGGATTTCATCACGAGGCGCTCAAACTCAGTCCAGTAGCTTTTGAGGCTCTCGGTCATTCCCGACCACGTCTTTTGTATCTTCTCTGACTGTCCACCGTAACGCTCCTGCAGACCTTCGAATATTGCCTGCACTGCCGCCTTTGCGTTCAGGCTCGACGTCTCCACCTCGCCGAATTTCTTTTTTAGAATGTCGAACACCGGGACACCACGCTCTGCGAGCTGCATCAGCTCTTCTGCGCTCACCTTTCCTTTCGTGGCAATTTGCGCGAGAGCCCTGGCGATGCCCTGTAAAGTCTCTTCCGTGCCGCCCAATGCGCTCATCGTATCGACAAGAATCGTCATCTGCTTAGTGGTTGGATCAAGCCCCATCGCCTTCATCATGATGAAGGTCTCAACCGCCTTCTGGGTATTCACAGGCATTTTGAGAGCCCACTCATTTAGCATCCTGAAGGTTTCTTCACCTTTCCCTTTTGTAAGAGTGTCAAGGCTGAGCGTCATCTTGTCGAACGAAGCAGCCGTGTTTACAAAACCAGAGGCAATCCGTTCTAGACGCCATCCCACAAAGGCCGTGGCCGCTATAGTTTTAAGGTTCACAAGCGACTTCCTGACTTCGCCGATCCTGCCCTTCACACCATCAAAGAGATTCTGGACCCGTTGCAGCCCAGGAGCGGCGCTTGTCCCGACCCCGGAAAGGTTCTTCGATGCGCCGTCGGTAAACTTCTTGATGTCAGCAAGGGCCTTGTCCACAGCGGCTTTCACGATGATCTCGACCGTATTCTCAGGCATCTTTTATCCTCCCCTTCTTCCCTCATTCAGAGTGGCTTGTAACATCCTCTCACCCTTCTTCTCATGCACAGGCTACAGATATACCACTCGTTATTAAGCTCTTGCCCATCCATAATTCCGAGCATCTCAAAAGCCCATCTATCCGCCGCCAACTCTTCCGCCTCATCTGGCCCATCGAACTTGTTAATGAGAACGTGCTTTATTTCGTGGAACAGAACGAAAAAAGCTAAATATGGGCACTTCAGGTTGTGTGGAGAGATGAGGATTCGGAAACTGCCGTCGCGGAATCTGTGCGCTTCCCCGGCATGATTGTTTTCTAGGTCGCAGACCATCACGTATCTGATACTTTGGCAATGGTCTTTTGCAATAGAAGTCAGGAAGTCATTTATCATCGATCACCCTTTCTTTGTAGAAGGAGGGCCTGAGCGGGAAAGAAGGAGGAAACCCGCTCAGGCCAGCACATGGCTGCGACGTGCTATGAGACCACGGACTTGTAAGCTGATCGGTATTCGACCAAGGCTCCTTGATACTCGTGCCTGACCTTGTAGAGCCACGCATCCCCTTTAAATGCAGCCTCGCTCAGTGAGTCATCAACGATGATTTCCGGTTCCTCTCGCCCGTTCAGATAAGACATTTCGATGCAACCGACATCCTCAACAGGGCGAATGATGCCCCAATCATTCGTGTCGCTTAAGAAGGAGATGATTGCGATTCGCTCATTCTTCTCCCCGAAGAGGCCGCGAACTGAGTTTATGGTTTTGGTTGTCAGATCATTTCCCGTGTAATAAGAATCGAGTTGGTTGACGCGCACAGCCGTATCCCAGAGTGAAAGCGGCACAGCAAGCCACCATTTGCCGCCGAGATTGATCCCTATCTTTTCGTTGCTCGGCGAACCCTCGGTCATGTCGCCCAAGGCGCCAACACCCGTAACCACGGCTGCGATTGAAAGCGCCCCAGATCCAAGGTTCCCATGCCCTCCGGTAAACCAGGCCGTTCCATCCGAACAATTTGCGTTGGAGGTGAAAAAACTCCAAACGTGTTTAGCATGCGTCCTTCTAGCAGCCCTCGCTACACGGTTAAGGAGTGCTCGCACAAGCCCGATGTTCTCGTTTATCATGCATATTCTTGTAATCTTAATAACCAGGCCTCGGGTAGTGATTGAGTAGGAAGCCTGTTCATCCCCAAAAGGCGCTATTGCGCCATAATCAGCCGCTTCCGGGTCAACGGTCGGGATATCGCTCAAATATCCGAACCTCACAGCCTTAATGCTTCTGAAGTCTTTAGCGGATCGCTTTAAGCCGATCAGGGCGGCCTCATGGAAATCAATATCAGCGTACTCTTTGGCCAACCCGACGTGGAGAGCGTTTTGCAATGCGTAGTCAAAGCTGGAGGAGTTGAAATCCTGGCATGATCGAAGATCCGCGTCCACCCGGTTTGAGTAGAATAACCCCCGCATTTCTACGTCGCCGGTGAAAAACTCATACGCAGGCCGCAAACCAGCGAAGGCAGGTATACCGTTGGAATCGAACCAGGGATTAATGAGCTTGGTGAGAGCTGCCCTGGCTTTGTCGAGCGCCGTCCGGCCCACTTCGAGCGATGAGTAATACACAGTCCGTTCAATGTCCCTCAAAAGTTTTTCCTTGCTGTCCATTTTAGTCCTCCTGCGTGGCCTACAAACCGACCACGGTGATATTTAATGTCACTTATTGCTTCGCTTGATCGGCCCTAGCTTCACCGGATATTCGCACAGGCTCGGATCTCGCCTCCGCATCCCTCGGCCTTCTTTGGCCCAACTTTGAATCCCAGATCATTTCCTGCTTTGGGGGAATGCCCGTTTTCTGAACGTCTGTTAACTTGACAGATGCAGGCGCTCCCTTCTTATGGCGGATCTTTGCCCCTCCGTGCGTAACGATCACGATTTCGCCTGTAGTCTCATCAAACCTTTGAGCGAATACATGTTCCTCTCGAAGGCCATAGACCTTCAGCGTCTCTTGGAATCCTTTTTCATCTCTCATTTTCCCTATACCCCCTCGATCTCAAATTTGATGGTGTATTCTCGTCCTCTCGCTGTCATGAACTGAAGAATTGCCATCCGGTTCAGCATGAGTATCTCTCCACGTTTCCCCATTACGTTGTATTCGATCGTAATCCCTTTTCGTAAATCAACATCCAGCCGGATAGGATACGATTTCTTAATGCCATTAGTGGTAACGTGCAAAATCGCCCTCGGGTAAGAGTCAAGAAGCGCCAGAATCTCCTCCAATTCTGTTTGCGTATACTCGTCCATCTTCCTCCCAACAAAAAAGCCCAATTGTGCGTGAGATCCCCTTCGGGGACTTCCTGAGAACCCCTCCGAGGATTTTCTGAGATCCTGCCCAAGGACCTCATGACCGCAACAATTGGGCTTTACTTTACGACTAAACTACCCGGCAACTGCAGACCGTCAGCTACCGACCACAACACAGTTAAACTTTACTCGCGACCATGTCCCTCCACTTCCGCGACCATGTCCCTCCACTTCTGAAGTTCTGAGACTATGCCGGTGAACTCCCACAAAAACCAGCTTGCCTCTCTGTTCGCTTTCATGACCCGCTTATAGTCGAACAATGGAATGCTATCCACTTTTGCACGCAACTCATCTAACCACGCGGGATTGACATACCTAAATTTCTCGCCTCTGGGCCTCTTCGTTTTCATATTATCACCTCCTTTCTTTTCGATTTTTCCAGCTCTCCAGCACCGGGTGTTCCAAGGGGGCTTTCTCAGGCTCGATCAGGATATAGCAGCCCTCGCTATACTTCCGTGAAGTCGAGATAGATCTAATGATCCCCTTTTGCTCCAAGAACCGTAAGTATTTGTGAGCATGGCTTCTAGAAGCACCGCTCAAAAGCACGAGATCTCTCCAGGTAAACCGACCCTTGATTATGATCGCCCGCCACATTTTTTCGGTCATGGAGAAGGGGCGTTGTCTCATCTTGTATCGGAAAATCCCCGGCTGGACGGAAACGATCTCGCCGGTCTTCTTTAAGCCTTTCAAACCGCCCTTGAGCCTCGCCTTTTCAGCATAGCTACGGATGCAGAGGCGGTCAGCGAGATCATGGATCGTGAACTGAACCAACTCGACGGCTGCCTCTCGAATTTGTTTAGCGAGCTTCTGCCCCATTACGCAACCGCCGCCAACGCTGGTTTTTGATCGCTTCCGCCGTTCAGGATCTCCCCCAACTGCTCAGGATTCGGCATGCCCTTTGTAACCTCTTTGACCATCTTCGTGCTCACTTCGGCTTTGTTGTTTATTAGACACACCTTTTCGAGACGAACCAATAAAGCATTCACCAGCCTGAAGTCCCCCAAGGTGATTGTTCTGATCAAGCCTCCCACTTCGGCGTCACACTTCAACCCGCAGAGTTCTTTGGCAATGCCCTGAATGTCTTTAGCGCTCAGCGGAGAAAACTCAACGGCTTCCGTGATCCGTGAAAAGAAGTTCCCCAACTCGTTTCTCTGCAAGCTGTTATAGATGCTTTCCTGGCCGACCAAAACAATCGGGACTTTGCTGATATCCGCAAGGTCTCGAACGGTCTCAACGAGAAGAGATTTGCGAACCACCCTGTCAGCCTCGTCTATAAAGAACACCACGCCGTGCTTTCGAAGTGTTCGGACAAGCTCCCTCAAATTCTCTTTAACGGTCCTGACCGGCTGAACTCGAAAGGCTAAAAGCATGTCTTCAAGCATCATACACAGCGACCGGGTCCAAGCTGCGACCGCCCGGCAGTGGAAACTTGGATAGTTGGAACAATACCACTCCGTGAAAGAGCTTTTCCCTAATCCGGGCCGCCCATAGAGAAGGCCTATGCGGTCAATGCGAGAACCTTTGTCAATCAAGGCTTTGACCATCATGAAAGCCTTACTTACGCTCTCAGTCATCACGAATTTGTCACGCATTTGCTGCCTCCTCGTCCAATTGGCGTTGCAGATTTTGGGCGATCAGAGAATAGTGATCGTCCTCCTCAAAGGTCTTCATAAATCGGTGATCATCCAGGCTGAGGACTTCGCCATTCCTCTTCCTCCTCAAAAGCCATGCGTATTTTTCGTCTTGCTCTAGAAAGAGGCCTGATCCTTGCTCCTCAACGGTCTTGATAGGTTCATGCAGGTTCGGCACTTCCACAACCTCAAATCTTTGCGGGAACACAAGAGGCTTCTTTTTCTTCGCGGCTTCGATCTGATTCACGATCCCTGCCCCGGAAATATCATACTTGCTCAAAAGAGCCTTGTTGGTCTCTATCGTGGCGCGAAGCTCTTTAGCCCGTTGGCGCTTCGCAATCTTGATCTCTTTGGGAGTGAGATCGCGCCGAGTCATATCCTCAGCCCGACAAACACGTTTCCCCTTAAAATAAACGAGCACGGACGATGCATCGTTATCGTCAATTCTGAGCACAACCCTGCTTCCTTCTGGGGGCAGCTTCCGATGGAAATATCTACCACCTTCATACATCACACATCCTCTGCGGACTATGCGTTCCTCTTCAGGCAGGATAAGAATATCCAGGTCCTCTTTATTGATTGTTCTCGCGATGAATCCGAGCTTCGCAAATCGTGCACGTGGTTTCTCCCCTGTCGAAGAATGAACCGTCTCGGCATATTTAAATGTAACCCAGTCATCGATCAGCTTCTGTAATTCCTCCCTTGAATATTCGACTTTGATTTCCTTTGGCCTATTGGCAAGAGTGTTCCCTGTGTATCCCGGAAGTCTCCTGAAAAGCCCTTCAGTCAAGGTCCGAAAAGCCCTTTCAATAAAGGGTTTCTCGACGGGTTGCCCGGGATGACAGAGATGGTGCTTGGTCCCGACATGTTTAAAAAAGCCGCGAACGCGATTGCTTTTGAAACTTTTTCCCTGATCCGTCCTCGCAACCCCCGGAATGCCCCAACAGAGGATTGTATCTCTCAAAAAAACAGCCACGGAAAATGCGCTTTCCGGCATAAGCCGAAAACGAACTAGCCGGGAATAGACATCGATGCCGCCAATGATCTGAGACCGTTTTCCATCATTGGTCATAATGACGCAGTCCTCTTGTTGCCGTTCGGTCAATATATCCGCAAGGGTCGAATCAAGCTCCCATAACTGATTCGGTTCCGTTAGATTAGCATCCGCACACCCGAGAGCAGGTGTCATACTCCGATCACGCAGACCTTCTTGCCCCTCATGTTTCAGGATCAGGGCGGGAAAATTTTCTGCTCGGTAGTGCTTAGCGTAGTTTCGGACCTGGAAATATGAAGGCTGATCTTTTGCAGGAAGAAGAAGGCGGAGATCATCGTGGATATCTTGGAAGCGAATTTTGTAATTGTCCCAGATCAACTTCTCAATGAACCCGCGAACCTGCTCCGAAAGCTTGCAACCCCCATTATTGAAGCCCTCCAGGAGGCCATCTAATCCGTTTTCTCGGTAAGCAGACTGCCAGCGATATAGAGTGGATTGACTGATCTTTGGTTTTCTTAGCCGAGCCCGGATCTCTTCGCCTAGAAATCCTTTGTTAAATTGGTGCAGAAATCTCTTCGCGATCTCCGTTCGTTTCAGGTCCTTCTTGTATTCTCGCTCGAAGGATTCAAATAAATGAAGAAGCTCGCTCTTCGCCTTTGCATATTCCCGATTTTGTTCTGAACTACCGTCCCATTTATTCATCACCGCATCCCTTTTGTCTCCTTGCTACCACCGAAGAAGAACG
>JAGUZM010000074.1 GCA_020060805.1 Deltaproteobacteria bacterium
AGGGACGATCCATTTTCCCTTTGCGTCCACCTCTTCCCGGCCCTCGTAGCCCGCCCCCAGGCCGGCGATGCGCCCCTGATGCACGGCCACATCGCATTCTTCAACGGTGCCGGAAAAAACGTTGACCACCCTGCCCTTTTTCAGGACCAGGTCTGAGGGGATTTCTTTTCGAGCAGCCCGAATCCTTTCCCTGAGCTTCTCGACCTGTTCACCGACGTTCATCGCACCACCCTGTCGATGACAAACCACTCATCTTCCAAATCCGAGTCGGTATCCACGCGGAGGTGAAGGATATTCAGGGCCGGAAAGAGCTTTTTCAGGTCATCGAGGTCCACGTTCTCGAATTTCTTCTTATTGTTCAGGTAAGCCTGCTCGGTGAGAGCGTTGGATTCATAGTTTTCCTTGGTTCTCTCGGAGATCCTCCGCAGGGACACTTCCGCCGCGCAGTGGGTCTGCTGGATCACGAAGCGCTTGTCGTGTTTTGCCGCGACCTCGGCGGCCCTTCTCCTCAGGGATTGGGTGACAAAGGTGGCGTCCAGGATGATGCTCTCCCCTTTTGCCGCGAGCTCGTGGGCCAGCCTGAACATCTCTTCGTAGACCATTTTTCGCTTATCCATATTGGCCGCGACCTTTTCATCGAAGATGTCCTCACCCCGCAGGACTTCGAGGCGAATCATGTCGGTTCGCAGCATGACATAGCCTTTCAGCTTTGCGATCACTTCCGTGGTTTCAGTCTTATACGAAGCGGGCAACCCGCATGCAATCAGCACGGTAGAGGGCCCCAGCTCCTTGGTCATGAAATCTTTAAAAGCTGCTCTCATGCGATATTTCCCCCAGCCGAAGTCAAGCCTCCCAACATCCCGGTATGATATATGCGTAACATTGTAATATCAATTAGTTAACGAATATTCTTAAGGTTTTTCCGAGCTTTCTTGCCAGGTTGAGGAGAAATCAAGCCGGCAGATCTTGCCGGGTATACGTGCTTGCGAGCTCAAAATACCTTGTAGCGCGCTCCCTTGCCCTTTCCTTCTCCTGATTCCCGATGTTCGGGTCGTCGAGCTGGAAGCTGTTGACTTTCCCCCGGACGAAGGCGCGGTAGACCTTGTAGAAGGTGAGCAGGGATTCAACGCCCTCATCCCTGGAAAGCCCCTTGTATTCATCCCAGAGGAACCTCGAAAACCCGTCTCCCCCGCGGTACTCCAGGTCCATCAGGAGAAAGGCGATGTCAGCCACGGCATCACTGTAGCGAAACCGCTCGTTGAATTCAATACAATCGATGATCGAGACCTTTTCGGTGAAACAGACATGCTCCATGTGGAGGTCCCCGTGGCAATCCCTGATCTTTCCGGCTTTGATCCGCTCGAAAAAAAGCCGGCGGTTCTTCCTGTAGAAACCCTCGGTCCAGCTCCGGAGGTGTTGGAATTCCTTCTGGCCCACCGTGGTGCCCACGTACCTGCGGACCTGATCGAAATTCTCCTCCGTGTTCACCCTGAACATATCAGGCTCGCCGTACCTGTCGATCTCTTCGCTTCGCCCTGCCTCGGAATGAAACCTTGCGAGCACCCGGGCCAGTTGCTTCAGATGGCCCTCGGTCAAAGCCCCTTTCTCGAAGAGGGACTTCATCAACCTCTCTTCAGGAACCCGCCTCATTTTGACCGCGTATTCCACCACCTCCCCTGCTTGAGATCGCAAGCTGTACCTTTTCCCGTCGGACCGGACCGGAATCACGTCCAGGTAGATGTCCTCGGCCAGCCTCCTGTTGAGTTCGAGTTCCTGCCGGCAATAATAGGCCCTCTTCTCCAGGGTGAGGAAATCCAGGAACCCGAAGTTCACAGGCTTCTTGATTTTGTAAACAAAATCGTCCGCCACGATCACGACGGAGATATGGGTTTGAACCACAGAGACGTTTTTCGTGGCATCCGGAAGAGAGGCTGGGTCCAAAAGATCCTTGATCATGGAGGAAAGCATGGTTCTGATCCTTAAGGGCGCAAACCCGCAGGCTTCGCCCGAGAACTTGCCGGTGTCACCCATTTCATTACCCCGGTTCAAAGATCCCGGTCAAGGCCAAAACTGCGGCCAAACCGCTGCCGCCACCCGTGCAGGAATCGCTTTGAAACCAAGTGTTTTTGTGGTATCAGTGAAGCCCAGGCGTGGCCGGGAAGGAGGATGAGCGATGCTTCAGAGGATTGCCGAAGCCGTTGATTTTCTGAACTCACGGGTGAAGACAGCGCCCAGGGTCGGTCTGATCACCGGCACAGGGTTGGGAGAGGTCACCACGAACCTGAAAGCTTCCCTGCGCCTTTCCTACGAAGAAATCCCCCATTTCCCCAGGTCGACCGCTGAAGGGCATCGCGGAACCCTCGCCTTCGGAAGCCTCGCCGGCTGTCCCGTCGTCGCGATGGAGGGCCGTTTTCATCTCTACGAGGGGTACTCGCCCGAGGACATCACGTTCCCCGTCCGCGTCATGTCAAAGCTGGGCGTGAAGGTCCTGATGATATCGAGCGCTGCCGGCGGCCTGAACCCTCATTTCCGGCCCGGCGAGATCATGGTGGTCACCGACCACATCAACCTGACTGCCCGGAACCCCTTGATCGGGCCCAACCTGGATGAATTCGGGCCCCGCTTTCCGGACATGACGTGCGTTTACGACCGGGAACTCATGAGCGTTGCCCGGGCCGAGGCGCTGAATTCAGGGATTCTGCTGAGAGAGGGGGTCTATGTCGGCATTCTCGGGCCAAGCCTGGAAACGCCCGCGGAAACCCGTTTCCTGCGCATGATCGGCGCTGATGCGGTGGGCATGTCCACCGTCTTGGAGGTGATAGCGGCCGTGCACACCGGCTTAAGGGTCATGGTGATCGTCGCGATCACCAACGTCAACCTGCCGGACTGCATGAAAGCCTTCTCCCTGGAGGAAGTCATCGCCAATGCAAGGGCGGCGGGGCTGAACGTCGCCCTTCTGTTTGAGAAGGTGATCGCAAAAATCCGGGCTCAGCTGCGTTCTTAGTTACTAAAGCGTAAGGGACTCAACAGGAGGTCGCCACAGATGGTTTCTGCGGATCTACTGATCAGGAACGGCACTGTCCTTGCCATGGACCACGAAGCTTCGATCATCGAACACGGCTATGTTGCCGTCGCGGGCGACACCATTTCCCGCATCGGGACAGATGCGGGCACCCCGGTGGAGGCGAGGAAGGTCATCGATGCGAAGGGAGGCCTCATCCTTCCCGGGCTGATCAACGGCCACACCCATGCAGCCATGACGCTCTTCAGGGGGCTTGCGGACGACCTTCCCCTGACGGAGTGGCTCAACCAGTATATTTTTCCTGTCGAAAGCAGGATGGATAAGGACTTCGTCCACGCCGGAACCCTCCTGGCGTGCGCAGAGATGATCCTTTCAGGGACAACCACCTTTTGCGACATGTACCTTTTCGAAGACGAGGTGGCAAAAGCCGCGAAGGAAACGGGCATGCGCTGCCTCCTCGGGGAGGTACTCTACGACTTCCCCTCTCCCAATTACGGCCCTGTGGAAAAGGGGCTCGAATACACCGAGTTCCTTATCGAGAAGTGGAGAGGAGATCCCCTGATTTCGGTCGCTGTAGAGCCTCACTCTGTTTACACCTGCAGCGCAAACCTGCTCGCCGAGGCGAACAAGCTCGCTTTGAAGCACAGGACCTCCCTCATCATCCACATCGCGGAGACGGCGAGGGAAATCGAGGAAGCGCTCCATCGGTTCGGGAAAAAACCCTTTGCCTACCTCGACTCCCTGGGGGTCCTGGGGCCCCATTTCATCGCAGACCATTGCGTGCACCTGGATGATCCTGAAATAGAAACCATCGCGAGGAACGGGGTGAGGGTGATCCACAACCCGGAGAGCAACATGAAGCTCGCCTCCGGGATCTCTCCTATCCCCAAGCTTCTCAGCCGGGGAATTACCGTGGGACTGGGCACGGACGGATGTGCATCCAACAACAACCTGGACCTGTTTGAAGAGATGGACATGGCCGCCAAGCTTCAGAAGGTGGGGAACATGGACCCCACCGTTCTGGACGCGCTCACCACTCTGAGGATGGTCACGAGCTCAGGGGCCAGAGCCCTCGGGTTCGAAAAGCTCATCGGCTCGTTGGAAGAAGGAAAGAAAGCGGACATCATCGTCCTGGACACCAACAAACCCCACCTGACCCCTCTCTACAACCCCTACTCCCACCTCGTTTATGCGGCGAGGGGTAATGATGTGACTCACTCCGTGATCAACGGCCGCCTGGTTCTTGAGGATGGGAAACTCCTCACCATGGATCTCAAAGAGGTCCTGGGAAGAGCGAAAGCCAAGTCCAAACAGGTTCTCAGCTGGCTAGGCAAAGACCAGGCCTGAAATCCATCATCCCAGCGGTGCGGGTCTAATCGGGCGAGCCCTGCTTGCCTTTCCATCCATCGTGCCTAATTTAACGCCAGTGAAATGAGTCCGTTAATATTCCGGCGCTCCCTCCAACCCAACCCTCTCCCTGAATCCAGGTTGGGAGGGAGAAGCGAGGGGGCGCTGTGACACAAAATTCCGGACGTTCCTATGACCGCGAAATTTGAATCCGTGATTTTGCGCATGGAAAGGAGGGTGACCGATGAAAGACAAACGCAGCCTGCAACTCAAGGTACAAGAACTGATCGATTGCTATGCCACCACAGACCCGCTCAAAGAAATGTCCGACCTGGGTAAGGATTTGGATAAAGAGGAAGCGGGTTTGAAGTGGGTGGCTCTGGCAGCACTCCACGGCATCAACGGGAATGCGAAAGAGATCGCGATCAGTAAAGCCCAGGGGGGCAAGATCACCGTCGTGGCCAAATACCGGGACTCGGAGCTCCCCTCGCCCGGCTCCGCCGTGGGAGAGAAGATCATCAACTCCCTTAGGGGGATGACCCACCTGGATGGGGACAAAGGAAAAAGTTTAATCGCCCTCGGGGTCCGGGACGGAAGCATCGATCTGACCGTGAAGGTGAAAAAAGACGACGACGGCGAATCCGTGGTCCTGAAATTCCCGGAATAGAGCCGGCCAAAGAGGTGGAACGGGAGAGGGGTTTTGGCCCGTCCCGTTCCAGGCCCCTCCATCCCTCCCTCCGCCCAAAAGCCCCCTCCGGTTGCCAGCGCCATGACTCCGTGGTATACGTTGTTGAGGACGACTTCGTGAAGCTCCCGTCCCATCCGAGCGGGGCTTCATTGTGAAAAGCGGCGAACCTTCACGAGACCGAACGCATGGAAAGAGGGAACGGCAGATACGTAGCCCTGGGATGGCGGCTCCTGGGAGTGCCGGAGGTGATCACCCTGGGGGTGAGGCCCAATTACTTTGACTACACCGGTGAAGAAAGGGAAATGATCTGCGCCTCAAGAATCGTCCTCTACCCTACAGACCACTACGCAGAGTTCCTCGCCACCATGGGTAAAGCGATTTTCCCGAGCCTCGAGACCTGCCTCTACGGGGATGACAAGATCAAGCAGACGACCCTCTTCAACATGCTCGGCATCCCTCACCCCAGAACCAGGGTTTACTACCATCTCCACCATGGAGAGATCCTGGACAGGTGGACGTTCCCTTTCATCGCCAAGGTGCCGAGGGCATCCGCGCAAGGCAGAGGCGTCTTCAGGATCGAGGACCGAGATCAACTCAAACGCTACCTGGGTCTCACCCGGGTCGCCTACATCCAGGAATACATCCCCCATGAGCGTGACTTGCGCATCGTCCTGATCAATTATCAACCCGTGATCGCGTACTGGCGGGTCAGGAGACCGGGCGCGTTCAAGACCAATGTTTTTCAGGGGGGCGTGATTCGTTTCGATCCTGTTCCGGCGGAAGCGGTTGAACTCGCAAGAAAAACAGCCGTTCAATGCCGCTTCAACGATGTGGGGCTCGACTTGATCGGGCATGGCGGAAAATGGTATGTTGTTGAGGCGAATATGAAATACGGCCGCAGAGCCCTGAAAATGAAAGGCCTCGACCTGAAGGAGATCATCAGGGAGAAGCTCCTTTCCGAGGAAATCCTGAGCCCCCCGGGAGCATGAGGCCAAAGGATATCTGATTCAGAACATGATGAAAAAAATCATCCTTATACTGGCCGGGCTGTTCCTGGTCTTCGCCATCACCGGAGGCGTGTTGATTTACCATTTCTACCTCGAGGTCGCCAACGACGCGGCAGACCGCATTGACCGGGGCGTCATCGAGGGTATCATCTTCTCGGAAAGCCCGGTTTACTATGATGACGGTGAAAACATCATCGGCGTTTTTTTTGACAAGACCCACCGCAAATACATCGAGTACGAAGACATCCCCCCTGCTTTTATCAAGGCCCTTATCGCGACGGAGGACAGGACCTATTTCACCCATCCCGGCTTTGACGTTAAATCCATCGTGCGCGCGATGGCGGCCAACTACAGGGCGGGCAGGGTGATCCAGGGAGGGAGCACCATCACCCAGCAGACGGCAAAGAACGTGTTCAAGAGAGAAAAGCGGTCCTACAAAGCCAAGGTGAAGGAGTTGATGCAGGCCATTCTTCTTGAGAAAAGATACACCAAGGAAGAGATCCTTGAGATGTACGTGAACCAGTTTTTCGTCACCGGGTTTGGAAGGGGCCTTCGAATCGCCGCCCACTATTACTTCGACAAAGACGTGAAGGACCTGGACCTTGTCGAAGCGGCCTTCATCGCAGGCTCCATGAAGAGCCCGAACAGGTACAATCCCTTTACCAAGAAGACCAAGGCGGAAAGGAGAGAAGCCCTGCGTCTTTCCAAGCTGCGAAAGGACTATGTGCTGGCGAACATGCTGGAGATGAAATTCATCACCCATGAAGAGTATCAACACGGGAAAGCGCGGGAGGTTCCTTTCAAGGAAGGAAGGGTTACCTACAGGCTCAATGTCGTCCTGGACTACATCCGGGAGCAGCTCGACTCGGATTACTTCAAGGCGATCCTCCAGGAACAGGGCATAGACAATATCGCCACCTCAGGGATCAGGATATTTACCTCTTTGAACAAGGAGATCCAGGAGGGTGCGCTGCGGAGTGTGAGAACCCAACTTCCCCTGGTGGACGTCAAACTGTCCGGATACGCTCCCAACCCTTTGACGGAAAGATACAATGACCTCTCCGATGTGGGCCAGAAAAAGGGGAGGTCCGATCTCCCGTTTCCCTGCCGCATCATGGAGGTTCACAGCGACAGGAACAACCCCTACCTGGTGGTCGCATGGGAGGGGGGCAGCGGGGTCGTCGATTACGACGGTCTTGAGCCGATCGGTGATGCGTGGATCAAGAGCAAGACGGGCGTTTGGGTTTCTTTTGAAAGGCGACACGTCCCGGAATTCATGAAGCTTTTCCGCAAAGGGGACCTGATCGTCGTCCGAATGACGGAGGCCCCGGATACCCAAAGCCAGGCCCGCTTGACCCTGTCCCACATTCCTGAACTGGAAGGCGGAATCATCGTCCTCAAGCAGGGCATGATCAAAGCGATGGTGGGAGGTTTTTTTGACCGCTTTTTCAACCGTGCCGTGGATGCCAAAAGGCAGCTCGGTTCCATTTTCAAACCCATCGTGTACACGGCGGCCCTCCAGCTCAACTGGAACACCCTCGACCCGCTGATGAACCTCCACGACATGTTCCGCTTCCAGAGCACCTTCTATCTTCCGAGGCCTGACCACAAGCCTGAAGCGGACAAAGTCTCCATGACCTGGGCCGGGGTCAAGTCGGAAAACCTGGCCTCCGTCTGGCTTCTGTACCACCTCACGGATCACCTCAATCCGAGTGAATTCAGGAAACTGACGGAGATTCTCGGGTTTGCGAGGAGACAGGATGAAACGTATGAGCAGTACGCGACCAGAATCCGGGACAGGCACGGTATTTTGGTGGAG